>JAILRE010000037.1 GCA_024698505.1 Clostridiales bacterium
TGAATCATCATTATGAAGGCATTCCGGCTTCCCGCAAAGGATGCCGTTTTCGCCGTTCTCCTTGGAATAATACATCACCGTTGGGCACAAGAAATGCGCTGCGGCATACATACTTTCCGTCTCAGCAAAGGAGAACATATAATTGAAGCTGTTTTTATACCTGTTATCATAATCGACAGAGTATGTGGTGGTTATCCGGTCGGTTTCATCCGGCCAACCAGTTGCCGTTGGCGATGCTGTTGTTTCCGGATCGACAGAAACTGCAGGCATTTGGCAGCCGGCGCAGAAAACTGCAATAAGAGAAACTATCGCTGCTATTATCTTTTTCATCATATGATCCCCCTAATTTCTTCTTTACAATTTCTGGCGCTCATCAACTAAACCTAATGAGCACCAGAAAAAAACAATGCATCAACACATAAAAGAGGCAAACATCCAATTCTATGGATCAATTCATATTTGAGTATAAATACCCAAACGAGTCAATACCATACTCATATTTATAGTAGTACGGATCAAAACCAATTGTACCGCTCTTATATGTCCCCAACCCAATGCTTTCGTTGTCAGCATGTATTATTATTGTATGGGTTTTATTGATGTCCTTAACGGTAAGATAACCCCAACAATGAGAGCTTTCAGGATAATCGGGTTGAATGTAGGTTTCTGCAAAATCAAGGTTACATGCGATGAAGTTCGTGCCCAAAGAAGTGCACTGTTCTGCATGCCCTCTATATCTCGTAACGAGCCCACCGGTATGCAATTCAGAATGGTTCACACTTGTGCTGTACGCCGACGCAGGGAACGCGAAGCATACGGCAAAGATAACGCAGAGCGCCGCAGTCATGAGTTTCTTAAGTTTCTTGGTTTTCATAATCTTATCTCATTGAATATTATTATGTTGGAAGCACGGGACAAAATGATCGGGGAAAGGCTATGATTTAATACTGCGTGTTATCCGCTGCCGGTGTCCCCTGCAAAACTCCCGGCAAAAGATCCTCCTCTCATTTTGACCCGTACCTCCCGTGTGAATTTTTCTCTCTAATATACAACACGTCAGGAGCCAAACTGAGGACAAAAAAATCAAATTATATTTTTTGGAGCTCTTGCCCGCGCCGTTTGCGCCCAATATCCCGTATATGTCGTTTTCAAAACGTGTACGAGAAGTGCGACAGCGCCTCCTTCTCACCGCAGCGCTTGGTCAGGTCGGAAAGCCTTAGTTCTTGGTTTTCATAATCTTATCTCATTGAGTATTATACTTCGAAAAGGTCATTAAAAAACCTTTCGCTGCCATTCATCAGTCCATCCCTCCAATGGAGACGCTCTGCCATAAACAAATCACCTTAGTCTATATCTAAACACATCAAATCAGCAAACCGGGGACAAAAAAGGTTGAAGATTATCTGATATTGTTATAAAATGTTCTCAGTTGTCAGAATAAAGCTGACGATGAGGACTTCGGACGATGATCCGCTTTCAGCGCGGTTTGGTTTTTCGTGTCCTCTGTTTGCTGAAATAATGTGTTGTATAGTTGGAGGGTACCGAACATGTTCGGCATGTTGGAATTCCTTGCTTTCATAGACGATGAGAACGAGCGGCGGCTCTTCGAGATGCTTTATTTGTCATACAGAAAGCAGATGCAGGCGGTAGCAAGGTCGATCCTTTCAAACGACGCTGACGCGGAGGATGCTGTCCACGACGTGTTTTTAAAGCTTGCAAAAAGGTTCATGCCAACCATGATCGGCCTTGAGGATAAGTGCGACAGGAGAAACTATCTGCTTAAGACGGTCAAAAATACAGCTCTGAATATTAAAAGGGACCGCAAGCCGATCGTCGATCCATACGATCCGGCTATAAACGCTTTTGCCGCGAAAAATGCGGGAATAGATGACGATACTTTCATCAATACACTTTGCGATCATATAGAAAGTAAAAGGGTGATCGAGGCCATAAACAATCTTGATACCGTGTACAAGGATGTGCTCTATTATCATTTTGTTCTGGAGATGACCATTCCGCAGACCGCAATAGCGCTCGGCAGGAAGGAGCTGACGGTCAAGAAACAGCTCGTGAGAGGAAAGAAGCAGTTGCTTGATAAGCTGAAAACGGACGGAGGTGAATCAGATGTCGATGACTAAGGCAGAGTTAATGAATGCGTTCAGGGACGCCGCTTGCGCTGAGTTTTCGGATTACTCACCTTACGAATCCGACTACGGTTATGAGTTCTCCGATAAATTTGAGCGAAGGATGAAGCGCCTCATCAGGGCAGAGGGAAGACCGACTTGGCGCTTTTTCAACACAAATCCGAGAAGGCTAGTTATTATCGCTGTCGTGATGCTCATGGCTTTGTTCGCCGTCGCCTGCTCCGTTCCGGAAATCAGGGAATCCATTGCCGGGTTCTTTGTGAGGATGTTTTCGGACCGTGCTCAAATCTCATCGTCTAATATCACAAAAACTATTATCGAGGAGCAATATGGACTTGATCCGATACCGGACGGTTTTTCAGTTTATAAATTTATAAATAGCCAAAACTACTCACGAATCGAATACCATAACAATGAAAGCGATGTAATTGTTCTGCATCAGTATGCTGATTTGAATATAAGCTCAATAATAGATAATGAAGAAGAATACATAGAGTATTCAATAGATGAAACAGAAGTACTTGTCAGCTGTGGAAACGATTATTCAATGGCAGTTTGGATAGAAGATGGATATCTATTCTATTTGATTTATCCATCAACGGTTGAATTCGATGTTTTCATAACATGGATTGAATCGGTCAAGCCTGTTAGCCGCTAAAAAATGAGCCTTCCGCAATAGGAACGGAAGGCTAAGTTTTTTAATATGTAACAGTGTTTGTACAGTTTATCACGTCAGACGCTCCTCCAGAGCCGGATACAGTATATGTGACCGTTATGCGGTAGGTTCCGGTATCACTTAATTGAAACTCAAAATAGTTTGAATAAAGATAATTGGTTGTTGAATCATGCCGAGTATTGTTTGGGTAACCTATATTTACTCTTGTCCAAAAGATCAGCAATACCCTTTTCTCAACATAAAGATCTGCTTCTATTAAGGAAGTGATATTCTTTTTTCCGTCAACAGTAAGGGTGGAATGAAGCTTTCCAGTTGAAGTAACATAACTTGACAAATCTGCGTGAATAGTATTGTTCAGTGTTGTTGCTGCTTTTGCGGTTTTACAGTATCCGCATAGTGTCATAAACACCGTGCACAACAGGAGGATGAGACAAACGCCTCTTTTTTTTATTGAGATCATAATAGATTCTCCCTTCATTTTTATGGATATCAAGCCCTTAACTGATATAACACCTGAATAGCGCAAACAGAGGACATCACTTTAAAATATATTTTTATATGGATCAATTGTCATCTCTATTGTTTCCCGCATTTTAAGAACAAGAATTTCGGGAAGGATGTTTCATAACCTTCAGGCATAAACTCTCTGAGAATATGACAGCAGACCGAATTCGTTTTGACGAATGTGCGAATCATGTTTTTCTGGGATATGCGTGCGTTTTCTTATAAATCCGTTATGATGATTCGTACCAATAACAAAAGGGATAGCGGCGCTATCCCTTTTGTTATTCGAAAAAGTTCTTGGGCTTGGACCCCGAATTCGGCGTCGCCGAATTCTCAAGCGTTCCGCCGACGTCGGCTTGGATCAAGTCAAGATATGCGGAACGCGGGGTTCAGAGTCCCTTTACGAGCTTTACTTGGGTTCGACGCCCAAGTAAAGCTCCTTTCGTCCTTTGATCCTTTTTCAGTACCCCGGTGATTGGCAAATCACGACTCAGAGCCGATAGTAGAAGTCAACACGGAATGAAACAGTAAGTCAAAAGAGCAACCTCCTGCACCCGCGGGTGCAGCTGTATCAATACTGTGGTTCATATAAACAGCGAGTATCGACAGCGGAATTAAGTCAACACTCGCTTTTCTTTTACCTGAAATCAATTATTCTCCCCCGGCGGGCGTCCTGAACGATGCTGCTTTCAAGATTCCCGGGCAAGTATTCGGTATACGAGCTCCATATCAAGCCCTTCGCGGACGGCGGAGGTGAGCTTATCGTACTGGGCTTCCTTATATGCCTTCGGGTCGAACGAGCCGAGGGAATCAAATGAGGCTCCCTTCTTTTCGCAGAGCGCGCGGAGCATTGTTTCGGCAACCCCGGCGGCGTCGAATATGCCGTGGACGTAGGAGCCGTAAGCGCAGCCTTGTGAGATCACGGGCACGAACTTCCCGCTCCTGCCCATGTGTATCTCGTAGCCCTCGTAAAAAAGGCCGTTGAGCGGAGCGAAAATGCCGGGGATATCGGTAAAAACGCCCTGCGTCCTGCGCTGCACCTTCTCGCCCTCGAATACCGTTTCGATGGGCAGGAGCCCCATTCCGGATATCTCCGTTATGCCCGAGGCTTCCACGCCGTCGGGGTCGGAGATACGCGTCCCGAGCATCTGATACCCGCCGCAGACGCCGAAAACGGGCGTATTGCGCGAAACGGCCTGCTTGATCCTCGCCTCAAGGCCGGATCCTCTCAGCCAGACGAGGTCGGATATGGTGCTCTTGGTGCCGGGAATGACGATCAGATCCGGCTCGCCGAGTTCCGAAGGCCTTTCGACGTAGCGGACGGAGACGTTTTCAAAACGCTCGAACGGCGCAATATCGGTGAAATTGGATATGCGCGGGAGCTTTATCACGGCTATATCGACGAGCTTTGCGGCTGTGTTCCTCGTGAAGCGTTCCGAAAGGCTGTCCTCGTCGTCGATATCGACGTGTACGTAGGGTATCACGCCCGCGACCGGCACGCCGCAGAGGCGTTCGAGTATCTCGAGCCCCGGCTCGAGTATCTTCCTGTCGCCGCGGAACTTGTTGACGACGGTACCCTTTATTCTGGCGCGTTCATCGGGCTCCAAAAGGGCGACCGTGCCGTAGAGCTGAGCGAAAACGCCGCCGCGGTCTATGTCGCCGACGAGCAGCACCGGCGCGTCGACCATCTTCGCAAGGCCCATATTGACGATATCCTCGGCCTTGAGGTTGATCTCGGCGGGGCTGCCCGCGCCCTCGATGACTATGATATCGTTCTCGGCCGCGAGGGAATCATAAGCCTCCATCACGGCGGGGATGAGCTCGCGCTTTCTTTTATAGTATTCCATTGCGCGCATATTGCCGATGGGTCTTCCGTTCACTATGACCTGCGAGCCGACGTCGGTGGTGGGCTTTAGGAGTATGGGGTTCATGCGGACGTCGGGCTCTATCCCGGCCGCTTCCGCCTGCACGACCTGAGCGCGGCCCATCTCGAAGCCGTCCCTCGTAATGAATGAGTTGAGCGCCATGTTCTGGCTCTTGAAGGGCGCCGCCTTATACCCGTCCTGCCTGAAAATTCGGCAGAGACCCGCGCAGAGGAGGCTCTTGCCGGCGTTCGACATCGTGCCCTGGATCATTATGTTTTTCGCTTTCATATGACCTCCTTTATCGCTTCGAGGAGGCTGTCGTTCTCCTCGGGCAGCTTCACGGCGATGCGGTAAAAGCCCTCCGCAAGACCGTGGAAATTCGCGCAGTTCCTTATCTTTATGCCCTTTTTAAGCAGGCGTTCGTCAAGCCCGGGCGCGGCCTTGACGAGCAGGAAATTGACGCCGGAATCGAAAACGGCGAGCCCGAGCTTTTTCAGCCCTTCCGCCATGCGCGGGCGTTCTTTTTTTATGAGCGCGCGGGTCCTTTCGAGGAATGCGGTCTCGGAAAGCGCCGCGATCCCCGCCTCCTGCGCGGCGGTCGACACGTTCCAAGGCTGCGCGGCGCGGGACAATCGGGAAAGGAGCCCCGAGTCGGCGCTGAGGCAGCAGCCCAGCCTGAGCCCCGCCATTCCGAAGCCCTTGGTGAACGCCTTTAGTATTATGACGTTGGGGTATTCATTAAGCTTGGGAACGAAGCTTATTGGCTCGTCGGCAAGATCCATGAAGCACTCGTCGAGGAATAGGCGGCAGTTTATGCCGCGGCACAGCTTTGCCGCTTCCGCGATCAGCCCCGGCTCCGCCTGCGCCCCCGTGGGGTTGTTGGGATTGCAGAGAAAGACGGCATCGGGTCTCGTTTCCCCAATAAAATCAAGTATATCCGCCGTCAGTCGGAAGCCGTTTTCCTCCTTGAGAAAAAACCTGTTCATCTGCGCTCCCGCAAGCGGAAGGGTGTATTCGGCGAAGGTCGGAGCAAGCTCGGCTACCCTTCCCGGTCTCTCCGCGAACGCGAACGAATAGATCAGCTCCGCCGCGCCCGCGCCGCAGAGGACGTATTCATTCGGTACGCCCTCGCGCGCCGCTATGGCCTTCGTCAGCCTGCGGCAGTATGGGTCGGGGTAAACGGAAAGCCGATCGAGACAGGCCGATACCGCCGCCTTGACACCCTCGGGAGTGCCGAAGGGGTTGGTGTTGGCGGAAAAGTCGAGCGCGATATTTCCCTCATATACGTCCCCGCCGTGGGGATTTTCGGTTTTATAAAGCATTTATCAGCACCTGTGCGGCAAGCCTCAGCCCGCAGAAAATGAGCAGAGCGAGAAAGGCCGTCATGAACATAATGCGGTTCGAGCGGGGAATATCCTCGTTTTCGATCTCGCGCAGGGGATCGCCTATGAATTCCTTTTTGTGGAGCACGCCGTGGTAGTATGCGTCGCCCGCAAGGCGAAGGCCCAAAAGCCCCGCCATTACGGACTCGGTCTGCGCGGAATTGGGGCTCGCGTGCTTGTATCTGTCGCGGCGGAAGATCCGGGCCCCGTTTTTCAGACTGAAGCCGAGAACGCCTCCGCCAAGGAGCATGAGTATCGCGGATACCCTTGCGGGGATGAAGTTGAACACGTCGTCGAGCTTCGCAGGAACGAGGCCGAAGTCCTTATACGGCGGCTCTGTGTAGCCGAGCATGGAATCCATCGTGTTGACAGCCTTGTAGAGCATGCCCAGGGGGCCTCCGCCTATCGCGAGGAATATGAGCGGCGCGACGACGCCGTCGGAGGTGTTCTCCGCAACGGTCTCGACCGCGGCGCGCGCGATCCCCTTTTCGTCAAGCTTTTCGGTATCGCGTCCGACTATCATGGAGACCGCCCGGCGCGACGCCGCGATATCGCCCGAATCAAGGGCTTTTTTAACCTTCATGCTCTCACGGCAAAGCGACCTTGCGGCAAGGCACTGCCAGCACATGACGCTCTCGATGCCGAAGCCGAGCCACTTTGAAAAATGATAGCAAAGCATCAGTATCGCCGCGGGGACGAGGAACGCAAGCGACGCGACGATCGCCCACAGCGCGAAGCCCGCTGCGTTCTCCCCGCGCTTGGTCTTTGGGAATACGCGGCGAAGGAGCTTTTCGAGCGCTGAAACGAGCTTCCCCATCAGCACCACGGGATGCGGGACAGAATGCGGATCGCCTATCAAAAAATCTATGAGCGCGCCTGCAGGCAGCGCGTATAACGACCAATACCCGAACATTACTTTTGAAGAGTGAATAGATAGACCGGATTCTGCCCGATCATGAGGTTGTGGCCCCCGACGGGGCGCGCCTTGGATACGTTCAGGCAGACGACCTCCGACTCGGCAAAGCCCGTTTCCTTCATTATCGCCGTCAGCTCGGATACGGTCTCGAGCGAGATCGCCGCGGCGACTATGCGGCAATGCGGGTTTTTATCGAGGATGAGCGAGACTATCTCCCGCATATTGCCCGAGGAGCCGCCTATGAACGCGTGCGTTGGCGCGGGGAGCTCACGGCAGACCTCGGGAGCGGAGCCTTCGATCACCTCGACGTTTTTGAGGCCGAACTTCGAGATGTTCTCTTTAAGAAGCTCGACCGCCTCGGGCTTTTTCTCGACGGCAAGCAGCTTTCCGCGCGGCGAGAAAAGCGCCGCCTCGACCGTCACCGAGCCCGTGCCCGCGCCGATATCCCAGCAAACGGAATCGGCGCTAAGGCGGAACTTCGACATTACCACCGCCCGCACCTCCGACTTGGTCATGGGGACGACGGGCTTATCCGCGGGATTGCGCAGAAAAGCTTCGTCGGGAAGGCCGCAGGCAGGGCTTTCGGGGGAGTCGTTTTCTATAAGAAGAGCGGAGAGAGGATCGAAAGCTTTGCCTGTCATCTCTGCGGCGGAGCCGCGCGATAGACGCTCTTCCTCATAGCCGAGCCTTTCGCCGACCGTGACCTTTACTTCGTTGAGGCCCGCTCCGTTCAGTTCGTCTATCAGCCTGCCCGCGCCGTTCTCGCCGCCGACGAGGACAAATACGCGCCTGTTCCGGCGCGCCGCGGGGATCACGCCCGCGTCACGCCCGTGCAGGCTGACAGAGACGGCGTCTTCATATGAAACGCCTGCCTTCGCGCAGAGGTAAGCCATGGAGCTCACGCCGGGAACGACGGCGAGCTCGCAAAAATCGAGCTTGGGAAGAAGCTTTTTCGCCCCGCTGTAAAAGCCGACGTCGCCGCTCAAAAGCACGGCGAAGCGTGAAAACTCCCTGTGTTCCTTTATAAATTTGACTATCGCATCCGGCGAGACCGCCTCGAAAACGGCCTGATCGGGGCGCGCGGGCCCGAGCATCCTTTTCGCCCCTATGAGGCATTCGGCGGAGGATATCGCCTCGCTCGCCTCCATCGTCATGCCGCGCTTTTCGCCGGGACCTATCCCGACGACGGCGACCTTGGGGCGGGCGGTGAAGCCAAAGCGCTTTTCAAGCAGCTCCAGCGTTTCGCCGAAAGAACTGCCATGCGTTCCGCTTTCAGGGCGGCCGATGACGATGAGCTTCGCGCCGGCCTTCATGGCGGCAAGCGCCTTTTCCTCAAAGCCGCCTGCTCTGCCGGATTCCTTCGTGACGACGTAGGCGGCGTTGACCGACTTTATCATCGCGGCGTTCAGCTCGACCGAGAACGGCCCCTGCATCGCGATGATGTGGGAGGGCAAAAGGCCCGCCTCGCGGCAGGCGGCGATGGAGCTTTCGACGGGCAGAACTCTGGCGAAGACGCGCTCTTCAAAGTCCTTTATGCCGGAAAAAGCGGCAAGCTCCTTCGAGCCGGTCGTTAACAGCACGTTCCCGACGCACGCGCTCAAATACTCGACGGCGGAAGCGATATCCGGCGCCAGAACGGCGTTTTCCGGCGCGTCTTCGCCGCCGCGCTCGAGGCGCAGATACTCAGTGCCGGTATTTTTGCAGGCGTTGACGAGGTTTTCCGTAACTGCGGAGGCATAGGGATGCGTCGCGTCGATGACGAGATCGAAGCGTTTTTCTCCGAACAGCTCCTCCATGCCCTGCTCGTCCATGCGCCCGGTGAGGACGTTTATCCTTTCGGAGGGCTCGATCAGCTCCCCGCCGTACTCCGTAGCGGCGCAGGCGGTTATTTGGGCTTCCTGTTCCCTCAGAAAGTCAATAATGCGGCGTCCCTCGGTAGTCCCCGCAAAAACGCAGAGCTTATACATTGCGATACCCCCTTGGAGTTACCATATTTCCGTTGATCATCTCGGTATGCGAATTGCCTATGAACACCGTGCAGAACATATCCGCAGGGAACGAAGCGAGCTCGGACAGGCTCATAACGAAGCGCTCCTCGCCCTCGCGCCCGATATTGCGGGCGACGCCGCATATGCGGTCCCCGGGCAGTGTTTTCATCAGTATTTCACAGGCTTTTTTGAGATGCTCGGGGCGGCCGTGGCTCGCGGGATTATAGAGCGCGATTGAAAGATCCGCCTCCGCCGCCAGGGTAAGGCGCTTTTCGATCAGGCCCCATTCGGTCAGCCTGTCAGAAAGCGAAATGACGGCGAAATCGTGCGTGAGAGGAGCGCCGAGGAGCGCCGCGCCGGAGCAGGCGGCGGTGAGGCCGGGGACGACCTCTATATCGGGCTCGGTTTGCTCGCCGCGAAGCTCGAAGCACAGCCCCGCCATGCCGTAGACGCCGCTGTCGCCGGAGCAAACGAGCGCGCAGGTCTTGCCCTTTTTCGCCTCGTCCAAAGCCATTTGGCAGCGCTCCGCCTCGCGCGTCATGGGGGTGGTCAGATATTCCTTTTCGGGATAGCGTCCTCTTACGAGATCGACGTAGACGTGATAGCCGATTATCGCGTCGGCGTTTTTCAGCGCCTCGTCCGCGCGGACGGTCATGTTTTCGTAATTGCCGGGGCCTATGCCCACAACGTAAAGCTTACTCAAATCGCACCTCCGTTTTTTCCAATGCCGCGGCGACGGTAACTCCGTTTTCCGCCGTCTTTCTTATTATCAGTTCATCAGCGCATATCATCGCGGCCCTTTCGCACACGTTGTCCACGCCCGTGATCTTTTTAACAAATCCCGAAGGGGTGAAATCCCCTTTGACGGCGTTGAGCTCCTCCGAAGAATAAAAGCTCAGGGGCAATCCGGCTTCGCGGCAGTATTCGAGAAGGCCCGCCTCTTCCTTTTTGATATCGATGGAGGCGACGCGCTTTACCGCGCGAATATCGATCCCGTTATACGCAAGCGATTTATCGACGGCGTATCTTATTATTTCGGCAGGCGTTCCCTTGCGGCAGCCAATGCCGAGCGTTACGCATTTCGGGATGAGGCGAAGCGTGCGTTCAAACGGCTCATCCGTACGGTACGTGATATAGATCCCCGTCCCGCCTTCGCCGGTCCTGAGCCCCGCGGGGAGCTCGCACTTTACGGGGAAATCGCTCTTTATGGGGACGTCTCCCTCCAGCACCGCCGCGGATACGGCCTTTGCCGCGTCCATGCCGCTTATGGCGAAGCCATGCGTTTTAGCCCATGAATCAACGGAAAAACGCCCGTTGGAATCGGTCGCCGTGGTAATGACGGGCACGGCTCCCAAAGCCTTTGCAATGCGCTCCGCAAGCGCGTTGGCTCCGCCGAGATGCCCTGAAAGCAGGGCGACGGCGAATCTTCCCGTCTCGTCGACTGCGACTACCGCGGGATCGGTCGTTTTGCTTCTTATAAACGGCGCGACGGAGCGCACCGCGATCCCGCAGGAGGAGACGAAAACGAGCGCCTCGGATGCACCGAAGGCCTCCTCATACAGCAGAGCGGAGGGCTTGGGTATCGGCAAAAAGCCTTCGCCCGCAAGCCTTTCGGCGGTGTAGAAGCGAAGCTCCCCGCCGAGCGCGCCGCCTATCCTGCGGGCGGTCTCGATCCCTTTTCTGCTGTATGCGAAGAGCGTTATCATTTTGCGTTCCTGAACTCCGTCGTGAATTTCGGGTCGTATAAAAGCGAGCGCAGGTATTCTTCGCCCATGCAGCCGCCGACTATGATGAGGCTTGTCTTCTTCAATCCGTTCTCGGTCACGGTCCTGTGGAGCGTGCCGACGGTGCAGTGAAACATCCTCTCGTCAGGCCAGGTCGCCTTGTAGACGACCGCGGCGGGGGTATCCTCGGGATAGCCGCCCTCTATGAGTTCCTTCTGGAGCTTTTCGGTCAGCGAGGTCGAGAGGAACAGCACCATCGTCGCCCCGTGCGCGGCGAGGGATACGATGCTCTCCTTCTCCGGGACGGGCGTTTTGCCGGCGGCGCGCGTTATTATGACCGTCTGGCTGACGCCGGGGAGGGTGTATTCCGCCTTCAGCGAAGCCGCCGCGCCGCAGAACGAGCTGACGCCCGGCGTTACGTCATATTCTATCCCGAGCTTCTTAAGCTCGTCGAACTGCTCTCTGACCGCGCCGTATATCGAAGAATCGCCCGTGTGCAGGCGAACGGCGGTCTTGCCCGTCGCCTCGGCGTTTTTCATTATTTCTATGACCTCTTCGAGCGTCAGCTTTGCGCTGTCGAATATCTCGCAGTCCTTTTTGCAGTACGAAAGCAGCTCCGGATTCACGAGCGAGCCCGCCCAGATCACGACGTCCGCTTCGGAAAGGAGCCTTGCTCCCCTCACGGTGATGAGATCGGCGGCTCCCGAGCCTGCTCCGACAAAATGCACCATGGTCATTCCTCCTTGAAAAAACTTAAGTATTCACGGGCTTTTTCGGTCTCGCCCAATATCCCGTATTCCTTTGAGAACATTATCATTTCAACGCTCATTTCCCCGCCGGCTCTGTGGGCAAGGTTCGCCTTTGCCCTTTTCGTCACAGCGTCGAGCGCGCGCCTTTCGAGCGCGGGATCCTTTTCCCGCATGAGGCGTATCGCCTCGTCGCAGGCGACGCAGCCGAGTATATCGGAAACGAGCTTCTTATCCGCCCCTTCCGCGCCCGCGTGGGCGGCGAGTATCTCCATGCGGCAGTCGCCGTACTTCGAGTGGGTGTTCATCATGTTCCCCGCGAGCTTGACGAGCTTGCCGATATGCCCTATGAGGAGTATCCTCCCAAAGCCGAGCTCGCGGCAGATATCCAGCGAATCGCCTATGAAATTCGAGGTCTGCACGGCGGTCTCGGGATCGACGCCGAGTGAGCTTTTTATGAACTCCGCGCCGTAATTGCCCGGGGTGAGGAGCGCGTTTTCGAACCCCATCGCCCGCTTTTGGGAAAGCTCCGTGCGGATGGTATCGACGAGCGCCTTTTCGCTCATCGGCTCGACTATACCCGTCGTGCCGAGCACCGATATGCCGCCGACTATGCCGAGACGGGGATTGAAGGTCTTCTTCGCAAGCTCCGCGCCTGCGGGAATTGATATTACTACGGAAAGTCCTTCCCTGCAGTCGAAGAGCTTCATGACCTCCTCGACGTTCTCCCTTATCATGCTGCGCGGAACGGAGTTGATCGCGGCGTTCCCGACCGGCTGATCGAGCCCGGGCTTTGTCACGCGGCCCACTCCCTCACCGCCGTCGATATGAACGCCCGGCTCGGAGCAAAGGCTGACCCTTGAACAGACGAGCGCGCCGTCCGTGATATCCGGATCGTCGCCCGCGTCCTTCCTGACCGCGCAGGAAACGGCGGCGTCGGTCGTTTCGATATCCTCTATATCGAGCTCGAGCGTGATGCCCTTCGGAGTTTCGAGCGAAATATGCTCCTTGCGCCTGCCGGAGAGCAGCATGTACGCCGCCGCCTTCGAAGCCGCCGCCGCGCATGAGCCGGTGGTGTAGCCTAGCCTTAATTTCTTTCCGTCCTGAATTATAAATTCGTTCATCTCGTTATCTGATAAAGCATTGCGTTGACGATAGCCGCGGCGACGTTCGAGCCGCCCTTCCTGCCGCGCGCCACGATGTGCGGGACGGAGGACGCGATAATGAGTTCCTTCGATTCGACGACGTTCACGAAGCCGACGGGCACGCCGATTATGAGCTTTGGCGCGAGCCTGCCCGCCGAGATCAGCTCGTCCAGCGCGATAAGCGCGGTCGGCGCGTTGCCTACGGCGAATATCAGCGGTTTATTGAGCCCCGCCGCCTTTTCCATGGAGACCGCGGCGCGGGTCACGCCGCGCGCCTTGGCTTCCGCCGCCACGTCCTCGTCGGACATAAAGCAGTGCACCTCTCCGCCGAGCTTCGCGAGGGTCGTTTTGCTGATACCCGACTTCGCCATCTGCGTGTCGGTCACTATATCGCAGCCGTTTTTCAGGGCTTCGATACCCAATTTCACCGCGTGCTCCGAAAAAACGAGGTTTTTCACGTACTCGAAATCGGCGGTCGTGTGGATGACGCGCTTTATGACAAGCTCGTTTTCGGGATCGAGGACAACGCCCTCGTCGGCGAGAATGCCCGAGATGATCTCGAAGCTGCGTTTTTCTATCTCCATGGGTCTTATTATCTCAAACACGGTGTTTCTCCTTCAGCATAGCGTCGTAAAAGCCCCTTGCAAAATCGGGGTTCGCGTAAAAATGTACGTGCGGATAGCCCGCGTAAAGCGTTTCGGACGCGTGCACGCAGGGCCAGCTCCTGCCGTCGGGCTTTCGCGCGGTGAAGCCTTCCCCGGGATCCTCCGCGTCCCAATGATGAAACTCGTGCGCGGGGATGGCTTCGCCCTTTTTGCAGAGCATATTGTCCTTTTCGGCGGTGAGAGTAACGTACCCGAACCGCGTGAGACGGCCGTTGTCGAAGCTCCTGCCCTTGATAAAGCCGACCATGGGATGCTCGCCTATCGCCTCCGTCAGGTACATGAACCCGCCGCACTCCGCGACGCAGGGAAGCCCGTTTTCCAAAGCCCGCCCTATACTTTCGCGCATGGAGGCGTTGGCGGAAAGCCGCTTGGCGTAAAGCTCCGGATAGCCGCCGCCGAGGTACAGCCCCTGCACGTTTTCGGGAAGCCGCGCGTCCGCGATCGGGCTGAAGGGGATGAGCTCCGCGCCCATCCCGCGAAGGAGGTCGAGGCTTTCCTCGTAATAGAAGCAGAACGCCCTGTCGCGCGCGACGGCGATGCGCACGGGCTCGCGCTTTTCTGACGCGATCGGCTCGAACGAAAGCTCGGGCGCGGTGCGTGAAAGCCCGATGATCCCATCCAGATCGAGGCTTTTTTCCGCCTGTTCGGCGAGGAGGCGCATCTTTGTCTTTATATCGGCGATCTCGTCCGCGGTGACGAGCCCCAGATGCCGGCTGCCTATCACGCATTCCGGCATGCGCGGCATGAAGCCGAGGGGCTTTATGCCGAGGCGGGTCTCTATCTCCGGCGCGAGCGCGGAATACACCTTTTCGGCGCAGTTGTTGAGTATCACGCCCTTTATGAAGCTTTCCGGCACAAACTCCGAAAAGCCCTTTATCTGCGCCAGGATCGAGAGCGAAGCGCCCTTGGCGTTCACGGTGAGCACTGCGGGCGTTCTCGTTATGCGGGCGACGTCGTACGCGCTCGCTTTCATCGTGGTGAGTCCGAGCCCGTCGTAATAGCCCATGACGCCCTCGATTACGGTGAGCGCCCTTTCCCCGCCGTTCTTTGCGAGCAGGAAGCGGAGCGTTTTTTCATCGAAAAAGAAGGGATCGAGGTTCAAGGACGGCGCGCCGATGACGCTCCTGTGGAACATGGGGTCGATGTAATCGGGGCCGCATTTGGCGGCGCCGACTTCGATCCCGCGGTTTTTGAGCGCAGACAGCACGGCGCAGGTCAGGGTGGTTTTACCGCAGCCGGAGCCCGTGCCCGCTATCAGGAGCCTATTGATCTTTGCATTGGTTTCACTCATTTTCTTCGGGCTCCGCGGGTGTTTTACAGAACCTGACGGGCTTCGTTCCGTCGAACTCCACGGTGTAACCCGTGCCGGTGCCCGGCGTGAACGCGAACCTGCCGTTGGGGTTGGGAAAAAGCCTTGCGAGCACTCCGCCGATAACGCCGCCGTGGGTGATTATAACGGCGTCCTCGCCCGCCTCGATTATCGGCTTCAGCGCCGCAAGCGCGCGGTCCGTCACCTGCTCGCCGCTTTCGCCGCCGGGACAGACGTTCTTTTCGTTATCGCCCGTGCACCATTCGATGAATTTGGGATCGTTCTTCAGCTCCTCGTATGAGCGCATCTCGAATTCCCCGAGGTCTATCTCCCTCATGCCGGGAAGCGCCTCGTGCGGGATGTCGCCGTAGAGCGCGGCAAAGCTCTGCTCCGCGCGTTTCATGCCGCTCGTGTAATACTTTCCGACGACGGGATAGCCGCCCTTTTCGGCGAGAGCTTTCAGCTCCTCCTCGCTTTCGGGGAGTATCGGGATATCCGAAGCGCCGTAATAGAGGCCGCGGACGTTGCCCTCGGTATTTCCGTGGCGAAGCAGCGTCAGCTTCATTTCAATCTCTCCTCCAATCCGCAGAAAATCCTTGTGACGGAATCGGCTTTTTCGGCAAGCTTCCTCAAAACCGCGCCGTGCGTTTCGCGAAAGAGCCTTTCGGCTTTGTCCGTCGGGACTATCCCGCAGCCGACCTCACGCGAGATAACGACGGCGTTTTTTATATGCGGCAAAAGGCTTTTAACTATCTCGTCCGGCGAGAGACCTTCCGCCGCCGCGCGCCTCGTCAGCGCCTCAAGATGATAAAAACAGGCGCGGTCTTTATCGGGGAAGCCCGCAGAAAGATCGAAAAGCGCCTCCTTCGAAAAGCCGTATTTGTTTACCGCGTAATTCAGCTTTCCCTGATACGCGCCGCCGATGATAAGATCCATTTTTACCTCCCGAAAACAAGTACGATAATGCCGGCAAGCTCGCCCAAAGTGAGCGCGAAGCCCGAGATATCGCCGTTCATGCCGCCGAGCTGCTTCTTCCCGTAAAGGCAGAAGAGCCAGTAGCCCACGGCCGCCGCCGCAGGAGCGATGCCCGAAAGCCCCATGAACACGACGGGGAGCGCGACCGCCGCCAAAAGCATTATGCAAAGCGGTATGATGAGCCGTTTATCCCTCTTTCTCGAATACTGGCTCGTGCTCATGGGCGGAAGGGCCAGCACCGCGGCGCCCGCGCATGCGCGGGTCGAAACGGGTATCAGCGAGAGGGGGATGAGCTTTTCCGCCGAGTACTCCCATGACATAAGCACGGCAAACGACGCGAGCATCAAAAGCCCCAGCGAGATGACCGCGAACGAGCCCGCGTGCGGATCCTTCAGTATTTTCCGCCGCGTTTCGAGATCGCGCCTCGATAACGCCGCGTCGCAAACGTCCATAAAGCCGTCGAGATGTATAAAGCCCGTCAGAAGCCACGGCGCGGCGGAAAGGAGAGCCGCCGTGACCGCCGCGGGAAAGGCGAGCAGATGCGTTAAATACGCCGCGAGCACCCAAACGCCGCCGACGATGAGCCCCATCGCGGGCAGGAACACGAGCATCCTGTCGAGCGCCTTTTCATCCCATTTTTTATACGGGCACGGCACGGCGAGGAACATCCCCCACGCCATGAAAAACGCGTGAAGCCATGCTTTCATTCGGGCAGACCTCCTTTATAAAACTTGGGGATCCCGCAGGAGACCTCGGCTGACGCGTCGAATTCCTTCGCCAGTCCGCGCAGCACGCGCGCGAGCCCCATTCGGTAGTCCTCGGTCATATCATCGTAAACCGCGCCGTCGCGGAATACCTCGTCCGCGACGCAGACGAAATGAGCGCATTTTTCGCTCAGCGCGAGCAGCTCACAAAGCGCCCTTTCGGGAGCCGTGGGATCGAAGCCCGCGCCGAACATCTCGTTCGCAAGGAGCGCAGTCACGCTGTCGAAGAGCACGGCGGCGTTATCCGGCGGAAGCTCGCCATAAAGCAGCCCCTTCCCGCGCTCGAGAGTGATAAAGCCCAGCCCGGCGCGGTCGGCGATATGCCTTTCTATGCGCTCGTCGTCCTCGCGGTCGACAGGCTTCATAGTCGCCCAATAGTATTTTGGACCGCCGTTCGCGAGCTTTATTGCGATTTCCTGGGCGAGCGAAGATTTGCCGCTCTTCGATCCGCCAACAAGCAGTATCCTCATGCCTTGTAATTAAAATCCTTTACTTCATCGAGGTTTTTGAGATAGTCGTCGTCTATCGCGGCTTCGTTAAAAGTCGCCATGCCGTTCATGACGGCGCACGCCGCGCGCATCACCTGGAACGCGATAGGACAGCCGCTCCCCTCGCCGAGCCGCATATCGAGGAGCAGGAACGGTAAAAGACCAAGCTCCTTCTCCGCAAGCTTATACCCAGGCTCCTCCGAGGCGTGGGAGAGGAAAATGAAATCCCGCGCCGCCGGGCAGAGCCTTACCGCCAAGAGCGCGGCGACGACGGATATGAACCCGTCCGCTATGGCGGGCAGGCGGTATTTTGCACAGCCCAGATACGCGCCGGTCATCGCGGCGATATCGAGCCCGCCGACCTTCGCAATAACATCCACGGGATCGCCTTTATCGGGAGCGTTTATGCGTATCGCCTCCCTGACGACGTTTATCTTATGCTTCAGCGCCTCGTCATTCAGACCGCTGCCGCGTCCCGTGACGAGCTCCGCGTCGGCGCCGGTGAGCGCCGCGAGCACCGCGGCGGAGGTGGTGGTGTTGCCGATGCCCATTTCGCCGACGCCCATTGCGTCAAAGCCGTCGCGCTTCGCCTTTTCGGCAGCCGAGACGCCGACGGAGACCGCGTAAAGCGCTTCCTCCCGCGTCATGGCGGGACCTCTCAGTATGCTCGCCGTGCCGCGGCGGAGCTTTCTCGTTATGAGTTCGGGCCGTTCGGGTGCGTTTATGCCGACGTCGAAGACGCGGACTTCGTTCCCGAAGTATGCGGCCAGCGCGCTCATTCCCGTCTTATGCCGCGTCATGTTGACCGCCTGCGCGAGCGTTACGGACTGCGGCGTTACGGCGACGCCCTCGTTTACCACCCCGTTGTCCGCGGCGAATACCGCGACGAGGCATTTTGAAAGCTCGTTTTTGACGCGGCCGGTTATCCCCGCGAGGCGTATGGAAATATTCTCGAGCTTGCCGAGGCTTTTGGGCGGCTTCGCAAGCTCGCTCTGGCGCTTGACCGCGGCCGCGGCCGCCTCCGAGAAGGCGGGCGAAACGCCGCTTATAAACAGCTTCAATTCAGCGTCTGTCATTCAAAAAGCCTTTCTCTTCAAGCCATTTTACCGAGGCCGTCGAATCCATGTTCTCTATCGTGAAGGTCGCGTCCGGCGACAGGCGCAGGACTTCGTTGATCATTCTTTCGCAGTCGATATCGCCCTCGCCGATGGGAAGATGCAGATCGTTTTCGCCATGATTGTTATGAAGATGGACGTGCTTCAGATGCTTTGCCATTGGCGCGATCCAATCTATGGGCGCGGTCTCGGAAAGGCTCGCGTTCGCGTGGCCTATATCGAGGCAGAGCCCGAGGCGGGCGTCGCCCACCCCCTCCGCTATCTCGACGAGCATTTCAGGGCCCGGCTCCATCACGTTTTCGAGTGCGATAACGATATCTCCGGGCGCTTCCTTCAAAAACTCCTTCCAAAAGCGGACGCTTTCCGAAACGTAATGCGAAGGAAAATAGACGTGCGGGACGTACCCGCCGTGGACGACGATGCGCTTTATGCCAAGCGCAGAAGCGAGCGCCGTCGACTGCCTGTACCTTTCCTTGGTCAGCTCGCGCACCTTCGGATCTATCGCGCAGGGCGCTATCTCCGCAAACGGGGCGTGGAACCACAGGCTCTCCGCGCCGCGCGTTTTTTCCCTTGCGGCGGCGAGGTTTTTTTCCGTATCAACGTCTATCCGCTGCGCCCAGCAGAAATCCGCGATCTCTATCCCGAGACCGTATTCGCGGGCGATGCGCGCTGCGTTTTCATCTATTGTGGAAACGTGAAACCGGTTCATTTTTCAAGCATTCCTCTTTCTTTTGCGAGCGCGATAAGCCGCCCGTTCGCCTCGTTCAGCGCGCCGATCGGCGCTCCGGCGTCGACTGCCCTTTCGCAGGAAAGCATCAGTTTTTTCGCTCTTTCAAAGAGCTCCTCCGTTATTGGCTCGAACGCGGGCGCGGTCACGCATTCCGCGGCAAGGCTTTTCGCCGCGCGCGCGTCGATATCGTTTTCAAAGATTATCCCGGCGGCAAACGGCGCTCGCTCCCTTTGGAGCCTTCTGAACACGGGTATCCCGAAGCCCGCGCCGGCGATCACGAATACCCTTGGCGCGCCGTCGGCTTTTTCGAGCTCGACGCTGCCGAGAACGGGATCGTAAGAGCCCTTATCGAGATCGTAAAGCTCCTCGACGGGCACGGACCTCATTACCTCGTCCGGCGCGCCGAAGGCGGCTATGGTCTCCCCCTTCACACAGAGGAGCAGGTCGCTTGCCTTTGCCGCAAGGTCTATCTCGTGCAGGCTCATTATCACGGTTACGCCGCGTTCGCGGGAAAGGCGGCGCAGTACGGAAAGAAGTTCCGTTTTGTACTTTATATCGAGGAACGCGGTCGGCTCGTCCAATATGAGAAGCTCCGGCCTTTGCGCGAGCGCGCGCGCCAATACGACGCGCTGCTTCTGCCCGTCGGAGAGCGTCATGAAATCGCGCTCGGAAAGGTCTGTTACGCTGACGAGTTCGAGCGCGTCGTCGACAATGCGTCTGTCCTCCGTGGTCATTTTGCCGACGGCGTTGGTGTAGGGATAGCGGCCGAGGGAGACTATCTCGCGCACGGTGCAGAGCTCCGGGCGTATGCGGTCCGTCAGCACGACGGCCTGCTTTCTGGCAAGCTCCTTCGGCGTCATTTTGAAAAGCTCGCTCCCATCCACCATGACGGAGCCGCGTATCGCCGCAAGCTGGCGGGCGACGGTCTTCAATATGGTGGATTTGCCGGAGCCGTTCGGCCCGATCAGCGTGAGTATCCCGCCCTTCCGGAGGGCGATATCTATATCCCGTATCAGCGTTTTGCCGTTGTAGCCTACGGCAAGGCCGCTCGTTTTGAAGAACTCCGTCATGCCTCGCGCCTCCTTCTCGATATCATCATCCAGATGACGACCGGCGCGCCGAATATGCTCGTGACGGTGCCGATATTGAGCTCCGTCGGGGAGAAGACCGTCCTTGCTATAAGGTCGCAGAAAACGCAGAACACCGCCCCCGCGAGGAACGCGGCGGGTATTACGAGCGTCGGCCTGGAGCTTTTCAAAAGCGTCCTCGTTATATGCGGCACGGCAATGCCTACGAAGGATATGGGCCCCGCGAGCGCGGTGACGCACGCGGAGAGCAGGGATGAGAGAAGTATCAGCGCCAGGCGGAACGGCCTGACCGCGACGCCCATGCTCTTGGCGTAACCCTCGCCGAGCGCGTAGGCGCCCATGGGCTTTGAAAGGAGCCATGAGGCGAGCGCGGCGGGAACGCAGATAACGAGCGCGGTCACGACGTGCTCCCAGCTCTTGCCCGAGAAGGTGCCCATCGACCAGTATTTGAGGTTGACTATATCCTGCTCGGAGGCGAAGGTCACGGCCATATCGGTAACGGCGGAGCAAATATAGCCCACCATTATGCCAACGACGAGCAAAAGCTCCATGTTCTTCACCTTTTGAGAGAACAGAAGCACCACGGCGGTTATCATGAGCGAGCCGAAAAACGCCGCGGCGACCATTACGGCGGGGCTCATGGCGACGCTGCCGGCAAGGAATATCATCGTTATCCCGACTATCATTTTCGCGCCGGAGGATATGCCCAGCACGAAAGGCCCCGCGATGGGGTTCCTGAAAAAGCTCTGGAGCAAGAATCCCGATACCGCGAGCGCCCCGCCCAGTATCGCGGCAAGCAGCATCCTCGGCATACGGACGTTGAAGATAATAATGCTCTCCGTCGAGGCGTCCTTTCCGTTCTTCAAAAGCGAAGCTATCTCGGCGGGGCTCAGTCTGACCGAGCCTATCGCGAGATTCAGAACGAGCGCAAGCAGGAGCAGCGCTGAAAGAAGCAGAATCACCGCCGCGAATCTGCCCGCTCCGGAACCCGTTTTTTTGCTTCCCTTGACCACTCTTCCTCCAAAAAACAAAACCGCGGCAGTATAAGACTGCCGCATCCGAATTCATGCAACTATACTCCCCCGCGCTTCGTGCCTTCGGCGGGAGATCGTGTCAAGCAGGTCTTCCGGCTTGCGCATCACAGGTCACGGCGCGCCTTCTCAGGGCGTTAGCCCCAATGGCCGATTTTCATCCTGCGCCGTTCCTCCGCGCTTACGGCGGCGGTTCCGCCCGGGTCTTTCACCCGGTTGTCTATTATCCCGCGGAAGCCCGAGCAGCGGCTCCGGCAAAGGCGGGCACTTGACTTCAATATTTCGTTTCTTATTTTATTATCTGCGCAATGCTTTGTCAAGACGGCGATAAGCCGAAGCTTCCGCACGACAAATATATAGGCGCGGATCATTGACATTTTTCTCGATCGGGAGTATGCTATTTGCAATCAAATAAATATTTGAGTGCCCGGCGGGGCCCAAGGGCCTTGTCGGGAGAATAGGGAATCCGGTAAGAATCCGGAACGGTACCGCCACTGTATTTGCGGAGTCCGCGCATTTGGTGAAAGCCGGCCATTGGCGAAAGCTGAGAAGGCTGTGCGCGTGCGTCGATGCATAAGTCAGGAGACCTGCTTGGATATTCGAGGGTATGCTTCCCCGCGGGATACGGGGCGGCAGGCTTACGTTTGCTGCGTGAAAACGGTCGCGGCGGGATGATCCCGCTGCGGCTTTTGTTTTTGCACGGAACCCCCGATATCCTCCTCGTTTGCTTAAAAAATCGGGGACCGCCCCGGAAAACAATAGGAGGTAAAAATGAAAACCTTAGTTAAGATCCTTTGCATGACGCTTGCCGTATGCATGATCGCCGGTCTTGCCGCCTGCGCCAAGAAGCCCCGGAAGACCGACAAAGAGCTCGCCGACGAGGTCGCCGCTCTGATCGACGCCATCTACGTCCAGACCCGCACCGATAAGACCGACGAGCAGTGTGCCGCCGCCAAGGCCGCTTGGGACAAGCTGACCGACGCTCAGAAGGAGCTCGTTGAGGGCGAAGAGGCCGATCCCGATTACTTCGGCCGCGACACCGGCGACGCTTCGAAGGACGATCCCAGGAACGCCGACAATATCGGCGAGAAGGAGCTCCTCGTCGTTTCCTTCGGCACCTCGTTCAACGACAGCCGCGCTCTTGACATAAAGGGCATCGAGGACGCGCTTGCCGCCGCCTTCCCCGATTGGAGCGTAAGGCGCGCATTCACCGCGCAGATCATAATCAACCACATTCAGGCCCGCGATAACGAGAAGATCGACAATATTGAGCAGGCTCTCGATCGCGCAGTTAAGAACAACGTCAAGAATCTTGTTATTCTTCCCACCCACCTCATGCAGGGTGCAGAATATGACGAGCTTTGTGCGGCCGTCGACAAGTATGCCGATAAGTTCATCTCCATCAACATCGCCGCTCCTCTTCTCGGTCAGGTAGGCGCAGACGCCAACACCATTAACGCCGACAAGCAGGACGTAGCCGAGGCCATCACCGCCGCCGCCGTTAAGGACGCCGGCTATGCTTCCCTTGAGGCCGCCGCCGAGGACGGCACCGCATTCGTATTCATGGGCCACGGCACCTCCCACAATGCGAAGGTCACCTACTCCCAGATGCAGGCTCAGATGAACGCCCTGGGCTATAAGAACGTATTCATCGGCACCGTTGAGGGCGAGCCCGAAGAGACCGCCTGCGAGGCCGTTATCGAGGCCGTTTCCGCCGCCGGTTACAAGAAGGTCGTGCTCCGTCCCCTGATGGTCGTTGCGGGCGATCACGCCAACAATGACATGGCCGATCCCGAGGATCCCGAGTCCTGGTTCTCCATGTTCACGGCCTCCGGCAAATTCGAGAAGATCGACTGCCAGATAGCCGGTCTCGGCCGCCTTGCCGACGTCCAGAAGCTGTACGTTGCTCACGCCCACGCTGTGATCGACTCCTTTGAATGATTCGGAAAATGAACGCTAAAACAGCTTTTTCATCCCTCCTCTGCATTGCCGTCCTTTGCCTTCTGCTCGCCGCGTGCGGGCAGAAGCCGGACGGTAAGGCGCCGATAGCCGACGGGGTCTATTCCGCCGATTTCAAGACGGACGGCTCCATGTTCCACGTGAACGAGGCGCATCACGGCAAGGGCACGCTTACGGTCAAGGACGGCAGAATGACGATACACATCACCATGCCGTCGAAGAACACCGTAAACCTCTTCCCGGGCTCCGCAGAGGACGCCAAAAAGGAGGGCGCCGCGCTTATAGAGCCGACGCTCGACACCGTTACCTATGAGGACGGCTCGACCGAAGAGGTCTACGGCTTCGATATCCCCGTGCCGTATCTCGATAAGGAATTCGACTGCGCGCTCGTCGGCACCAAGGGCAAGTGGTACGATCACAAGGTCTCCGTCTCGAATCCCGAGCCGATAACCGTTTCCGTTGAGGACGGCGAATACCTCTGCGAGGTCGCGCTTTCCGGCGGAAGCGGAAAGGCGAGCGTTGAGAGCCCCGCAAAGATAGTCGTGAAGGACGGCAAAATGACCGCGACGATCGTCTGGTCGAGCAGTCATTACGAATACATGACGCTGGGCGAAACGAAGTACGAGCCCGTCAACACCGAAGGGAATTCCACGTTCGAGATACCCGTGGAGCTCGACCGCGATATCGCGGTCTCGGCGCTCACGACCGCCATGAGCGAGCCGCATCTCATCGACTACGTCCTGCGCTTCGACGGCGCAAGCCTCAGGAAGGCGGAATAACTCAGTCTCCGTGTGTCTTCTGCGTGCGTTTGGGCTCGTTTCCCGCGCACGCAGAAGTTTTTTGAAAGGTGATCCATGAAGCGAACAACCGCCCTTATCATCTGCTTATGCATGCTCGCCGCGCTTTTCGGCTGCGGTAAAAAGCCGTCCTCGGAAGGCCTCGGCAACGGCTGGGAGCCCGTCTTGAAAACGGAGCTCGGCTTTGCGCACGAGTTTTCCATTGAGGAGTACGAGGGCGGCTACAAGCTCGTCTCCATCAACGAGGGCGGCAGGTTCCTCATCGTGCCCGAGGGCAAGACCGCGCCCAAGGGGATCGCCCCCGATATTGCCGTTTTGAAGCAGCCCGTGAAGAACATCTACCTTGCGGCGACAGCGGTCATGTGCCTGTTCGACGGGCTCGGAAGGCTCGACGCGATACGCCTGTCCGGCACCAAGGCGGAAGGCTGGTACATAGAAAACGCGCGCGCCGCAATGGAGGCGGGCTCTATACTCTACGCGGGCAAATACTCCCAGCCCGACTACGAGCTGATCTTGAAGGAGGGCTGCCCCCTCGCCATCGAATCGGGCATGATAGGGCACGCCTCGGACGTGAAGGCGCAGCTTGAAAAGCTCGGCGTGCCCGTGCTCGTCGACCGTTCGAGCTACGAGACGCACCCCCTGGGACGCACCGAATGGATTAAGCTCTACGGCGCGCTGCTGGGAGAAGAGGAAAAAGCCGACGCGCTCTTTAACGAGCAGGTCGGACTCATGAACAGCGTCGGCGGCGAAAAGACCGGAAAGACCGTCGCCTTCTTCCGCATAAGCGGGACGGGCTACGCCGTGGCGAGGAAGTCCGGCGACTACGTGAGCCGTATGATCGCGCTCGCGGGCGGCGAATACGCTTTCAGGGACCTTGGCGACGACTCCGCCATGGCGACGGTCAACGTCGAGATGGAGACCTTTTTTGCGACCGCGCGCGAAGCCGATATCGTCATCTACAACAGCACGATCGGCGGCGAAGTAAAGAATATGGACGAGTTCCTCGCCCTCAATCCGCTTATGAAGGAGCTGAAGGCGGCAAAGAACGGCGCCGTCTGGTGCACGCGCGAGAGCATGTATCAGCAGACGCTCAACATAGGACGGATGATAAGCGAGATAAACGTCATCCTGAACGCCGCTCCCGGCGACGATCCGGAGCTCGTCTACTTTTTCAGGCTGAAATGACCGACTGCAAAAAAGGAGAAAACGAATGCTCAGCTTAAACTGGCTCAAAAACGAAGATAACGTCGTATACGGAAAGGACGATATGCTCGTCCCCATCCTCGCAAAGGACCTTGCGATCCCCGACCTTCAAAAGAAGATCGACCAATTCCGCGCCGCGCCCGTAAAGGAAGGCGTCACGATACGCGGAGGCAGACGCTCGAGCGTACTGCTTTTCATCCCCGACCTCTACTTCGATACCGACATGGTAATGGGCGCCAACGTCTGGCTCTACCTCGGCGAGATGCGCCCCGCCTACTGCGTTTATAAGCCCTGGGATCCCGCGGCCTGCTGACGGCCGCTACGCGATCACGCAAAACGATAAAAAGAAAAGCCCTGATTTTCTTTGCGAAATCAGGGCTTTTTTGCGGAGCCTGAAAAAGCAGTTCGAACAGCCCTTTCAGCCTACTCCCATACTTTTTTGACTAATTCCGCCTCGCATGTTATAATGGCGAAGAAAGGAGGCGCGCCATGAACACAAAGGATTTCGCCGAGCTCAAATGGTATCAAAAGCCGCTCTTCGTGCTTACGGTCGTCATACTGTCGCCTCTGATAATCATAGGGACGCTCATCGCGGGGATCGCCGCTCTTTGGGATAAGCTCCGGCAGCCGCATTACAAACGCCTGTACGAAGCCTCCGATTATTACAAGGATCTCGGAGTGGCCTACACGCCGTGGGTGTATCGCTCGGAAGAGTACAAGCTCTACAACGCCGCAAGGGGCCTCGGGCTCGAGCTTATCCGCGGCGAGACGACTTACGCCGTATTTGAAGGAAAGGTCTTCCTGCTTCCCGACCACATAGTTCCGCTTATATTCAGCAGGGAGGACGGCCGTTGGTTTGCCGATCTCGATTCCGATGAGGACGTCCTGCTTGACAAGGTATTTGAGGAAAAGTGCGCGCTCGTCCTTCCTCAGCACAGGGCGCTGCCTGCGTTTCTTCTCATTGCCGACGATATGGTGTGCTGCGACGACGATCCGGATCAGGAGGAGGGGCCCGTCGACGGGGCCGTGCTTCAGACGCTCCCCGATTACGTGAGACACGGAAAGACCTTGTTCTCGGCGCTCACGGGCGGAGACGATATGGATGAAAAAAACAATGAATAAATAAGAAGTTTTTTTTAACTTTCGGGGAACCTTTTGCCCCGCTCGTTCGTTATATTAACGAGGTTCGGCAAGGGGGCTGCAAATTGGAGGGCAATTGCATTAATGCCTGAACGGGATTTCGAAACCATATACGAGAAATACTCCCGGCTTGTTTACTGGGCGGCATACAGGGTCCTCTTCGACAAGGAGGCCGCGGAAGACGTTACTCAGAACGTGTTCCTTTCCGTGCTCAAAAACATGGATCAGACGGCGAGCATGTCCGACGCGCAGCTCAAGGGCTGGCTATACCGCATTTCGGTGAACGCCGCGCTCGACGTGAAGCGCCGCGGAGGAAAGGAGCTGCTCTCCGACGACCCGCTCGGGCCGGACGTCGCCGATACGGGCGGCACTCCGGAGGACGAGGTCGTTGAGGAAGACACGCGCGCCGCGGTAAGGAAGCTCCTTAAGGCCATGGATCCCAAGTTCAGGGAACCTCTTGAAATGTATTATTATTCGGAGATGAGCGTCTCGGATATTGCCGAAGCGCTGGAAATATCGGAAGGAACGGTAAAATCCCGCATGGCCCGCGGCAGAAAGCTGCTGGCCGAACGCCTGAGAGAAAAGGGTATCGGATATGAGCGATAACATCAGAAAAATCGAATTTGAGAACGAGCTTTCCCCCGAGGAGAACGCCCGAATAGACCGTCTGCTTTCCGAGGTCGCCGAAGAGGACGACGCAAAGGTGGATTATTCCGCCATGCTGAAGGCCATAAAGGCCAAGGCTGCCGAGGAGGGGATCCTGGTATTCCCCAAGGCTGCGGCGAAGAAGAAAAAGAGAGGGGCGCTTAAGCGCGTATTCATGGGCGTTTCCGCCGCGGCCGCCGTGTTCGTGCTCGGCTTTACCGCGCTGACCGCGATGAACGTGATCGCCCCCAAGGCCGGCTTCCGCAATCAGGATGCATACGCTCCCGAAGACAACAAGACCGTGACCGAGAGCGATCACATCCAGGCCAACCGCACGGCCTGCGCCGATTTTACGATCGATCCCAACCTCGTAAAGGAGACCTCCGCCGCGACCGAAGCCCCCGCAGAGACCGCGTACGTTCGGGAGGCGACTCCCGTGCCCGCAGTTCCCACGGATGAGCCGATCATCGAGACGGCGGAGCCCACCGTCATCCCCACGGAATTCGCCACCAAGGGCGGCATGTCGGGCTACGTTGCGATCCCCGGCTTCGGCGAGGAACCCGAGACCGCCGATAAGCTGATGCCCGACGAGATACCCGAATTCATGGAGCAGAAGCTTGACGATATCGAGCGCAAGGCCTCTGCCTTCGGCAGCGACGTCGAAGGCGAGCATATCTTCGAGTGCAGGGTCGAGGAGAATCCCGATCCCGGCATTCCCGTGGGCGTAGCCGTTTACACCGACGGCTACGACGGCAAGCTCAGCTATCTCTGGCGCATCACCGACGAGCTCTGCCTGCGCGTTGAATTCGTCGGCTTCGACCGCAAGGAGGCCGAAGACCTGCTTGCCGGTCTTGCCGCGGAGAACGGCGGCGTCACCGCGCCCGTCATAACTCCCGAGCCCGTCACCGAAGAGGAATACTGAACCCGACAATAACGCAAAAGGCCGGAAGCTAACAGCTCCCGGCCTTTGTTTTTATTCGATTCAGAAGGGCATGCGGGTTATATCGCTGCCGATCTGCTCCCTGTCGAGCCTTGCAAGCAGCTCTTCGAAGGGGCATATTATCCTTTCTATGCAGGGGTGGAAATAGAACGTGCAGGCGCGCTCGTCGTAATTGAACTCATCGCCGTGCTCGCTCCAGAGGATTATGCGCTTGTTGCCCCTTGTGGCGATGGCAAGGCCCAGCTCGGTATGGGTGCCGCTTCCGCCGGGGAGCAGCACAACGACGAGCTCCGCGTCGCGTACGGCGCGCAGTTCGTTGAATGCCACCTCGCTCATTCTGGCGGCGCCTTCCCTTCTTATATCGCCGTTGACCGTCCAGTCATAGGTCTGCTCATGACCGCGGCGCTTCAAAACTTCCGCCAACGCGGAGGCCTTGCCGGCGTTATGGATCCCGGTTGCGATGTAAAACCTCATTTGTGTATCTTCCCTTCCTCCCAATGCTTGCGGCACAGACCGATGTATTTATCGTCCGCGCCGAGAACGACCTGCTCGCCCACGCGGGTAATGCCGCCCTTGCCGTCCAGCCTCGCGTTCATGATGGCTTTCTTGCCGCACCAGCATATTGTCTTTATTTCCTCAATGGTATCAGCCATTGCCATTAGCCATTTGCTGCCCTCGAAAAACTCGCCCCTGAAATCGGTACGGAGGCCGTAGCAGATGACGGGGATATTGTATTTGTCGACCAGCTCGATAAGGAGGAAGACCTCTTCCTTGGTGAGGAACTGCGCCTCGTCTACGATCACGCAGTCGTAGACTTGCTTTTTTATCTCGTTAAGGGGCATCTCGTGGAAGAGCACGCAGTCATCCTTAAGCCCGCAGCGGGATTTGATGATCCTTTCACCGTCCCTCGTGTCGATGGAGGGCTTGACAAGCAGAGCCTTCTGCCCGCGCTCGCCGTAATTGTATTTGACCATTATGGCCTGCGCGGTCTTGGAAGAACTCATTGCTCCGTATCTGAAATACAGCTTTGCCATTTTCCCTCCCGTGCGGCGTTCGTTCCGCCGCCGGCAATAACAGCCCTTTGTAAAACATCTATCTTTCAACTGTTATCGCTTGTCATGTGGAGGATTATACCACAAACTTCCCTAAAATGCAACTGTCATGCCATTTTGGGCAGGAATTCGACGATAATTCCCCGAAATACCCTTCAAATCCCCCTTTCGCGCAGTCATTTTGGGAGACCGAGGGAAAAAAAGCGCGGGCCCCGGCAAAAAGGCGGAGCCCGTTTTTCGAGAAAGTTTTTTACCTCATGCCCTTGTCGTAGGGGATGCCCTCCGCCTTGGGCGCTCTGGACTTCTTGGATGTGAAGGCGAGCACCAGCAGGGAGATCAGGTAGGGCAGCATGCGGTAGAAATTCGGGTTGAGCACCTTGCCCCAGGTGGGATCCTTCGAAAGCTCGTATAGGAGCTTCACGCCGTCGCCGTTTATGTCGATGGAGCTGTATCCGGCGGCAAGGCATTTGAACATACCGAAGAGCAGCGCGGCAAGCGCGATGTTCAGGGGCTTCCAGTTGCCGAATATCATAACGGCCAGAGCGAGGAAGCCGAAGCCCGCGACGTCGCCGTTCGACATGCAGTTGGAGGTGGTGAGCGCGTAGACGAAGCCGCCCATGCCGGCAAGGAAGCCGGAGAAGATGATGCCCGAGTAGCGCATCTTTACGACGTTGATGCCCAGCGAATCGGCCGCCTGCGGATTCTCACCGCAGGAGCGGAGCCTGAGGCCGAACCTCGTCTTGTAAAGCACGATCGAGCAGATGATGAATATGATTATGCAGAGGTAGGTCGCGAGATAGACCTTGTTAAGGAAGGTGTTTACGATGAAGCCGTCCTTCTCTCCGAGCCCGAGCATGGCCTTCTTTATCATGAACCATTCCGCCGCGTCGCCCTTGTAGAGCCTGAGCTCCTCCTGATTGGCGATTATGCGGACGAAGAAGAGCACTATCGCGGGAGCGAGCATGTTCAGCGCGGTGCCGCTGATGGTCTGGTCGGCTTTGAGGTTGATCGCCGCAAAGCCCAGCAGCAGCGCGAACAGCGAGCCGAGTATGCCTGCCGCGACCATGCCGAGTATCTCGAACAGCTGCATCGCGCCCCAGTTTGCCGCGCCGGGCAGCAGCTGGAACACGCCGAGCTTCTGACAGACGTGTACGAAGAGGACTCCGATGAACGCGCCGAATATCATGATGCCCTCGAGAGCGAGGTTGATGATACCGCTGCGTTCCGCAAACACGCCGGCAAGCGCGACTATCATGAGGGGGATCGCATAGATAAGAGTCTGTTGGATAAGGTAACTCATTATTCATTGCCCTCCTTTCCGGTATTCGCGGGTACAGGCGGCGTCTTAGCCATCTCCGGTCCGTGGGAAGTTATAACGACGTCGGGTATTTTTTTGATCTCCGCTGCCTTGAACTTCTTGGAGAGCCAGGTCTTGATGAGGAGGCTGAACGCGGAGAGGTAAACGATAACGGCGATTATAACGTCGGTGATGTATTCGTTATATCCGGTATAGAACGAGAGCTTCGAGCCGACAACGTCGAGCGTTGAAAGGAACATGCCCGTGAAGATATTCGCTATCGGGTTGCAGGCGCCGAGGAGCGCTACCGCTATGCCCGTGAAGCCTTCGCCGGGGAGCGAGAGGTAGGTCTGCCAATGGAACTCGGTCGAGCCGGAGAGCCAGTAGAGCGAGGCCCCCGCGCCCGCCAGAGCGCCGGCTATCGCCATGGAGAGCACTATGCTGCGCTTATCCTTGATGCCCGCGTACCTTGCGGCGTGGCGGTTGGAGCCGCAGGCCTTGAGCTCGAAGCCGAGCGTGGTCTTGGTGAGGAGTATGTAGACGAGAACGGCGATCACTATGACTATGATTATGCCGCCGTCCACCTGCTGTGATTCGGGGAAGAGCTTGTCGAGGCCCATCTTGGCGGTGGCAACGCCGTTATGGGTCGTCTTCCATATGACCTGAGTCTTGGTGCCCTCGGTGCACTGGAGGCCGCTCCCCTCGAATATCCATGTTACGATATTGGCCGCAAGCCAGTTGGTCATTATGCAGGCCAGGACCTCATTTATGTTGAGGAAGGCCTTGAGTATGCCGGGGATGGCGCCCCAGAACGCGCCGGCCAGTATGCCGCCCAGGAAGGCGATTATCCATACGATCCAGGGGGCGACTACGGCGGTGTTCATCTTGAGGGCGATGAAGAGCGAGGCCGTGGTCCCGGCGAGGAACTGACCGGAAGCGCCGATGTTGAACAGGCCCGTTTTATACGCGAGCGAGACCGAGAGACCGGTCATTATGATGGGCACCGCGCGGAACAGCATATCGCCGATGTTGGTGGAGTTGAAGCCGAAGAGCAGCCTGCCCGCCTGCTGGCCCTTGGAGAAGAGGCCGAGGAACAGCAGCCTTATGCCCTTCCATGCTTCGTTAAGGCCGAGCTTCTGATCGACAAGGCCCACGATGAGGATTATGACCGCGCCCGCGAGCAAGCCGATAAGAATGGAAATGAGGGTAGCGAATACGGATCTTGTGCCGTCTTTGTTGAGGAATCTGTTCAGCTTCATTCTGCCTTCACCTCCTTATCCTGCCTCTTCGCGCCGGCCATGTAGAGGCCGAGCTCCTGAGCCGTGGTCGTTTTGGGATCGAGCTCGCCGACGATCTCGCCCTCGTACATGACGAGTATGCGGTCGGAGAGGTTCATTACCTCCTCGAGCTCAAGGGAGACGAGAAGCACCGCTTTGCCCTCGTCGCGCTGTTTGACGAGCTGGGAGTGGATGTATTCTATCGCGCCGACGTCGAGGCCCCTCGTGGGCTGGACGGCGACTATCAGGGGGAGATTGCGGTCGAACTCACGGGCGACGATGGCCTTCTGCTGATTGCCGCCCGACATGGAGCGCGCCTTCGTGATGGGGCCCTGGCCGCTTCTTACGTCGAACTCCTCGATCAGCTTGTCCGCATACTGGCGGACGGCGCCGAACTTGATGAAGCCGTGATTCTGGAACTGAGGCTCGTAATAGCGCTGCAGCACGAGGTTCTGTTCGAGCGTGAAATCGAGCACCATGCCGTGCTTATGCCTGTCCTCCGGGATATGGCTCATGCCGGTGAGCGAGCGCTTCCTTATCGAGGCCTTGGTGATATCCTTGCCGCAGAGGGTGATCTTGCCCGCCGAGGCTTTTTCAAGGCCGGTCAGCGCATGGACGAACTCGGTCTGACCGTTGCCGTCGATACCGGCGATGCAGACGATCTCGCCCGCGCGCACCTCCAGGGAAACGTTCTTTACCGCGTCGTTCTTATGGAGCTTCGAGGGCACCGTGAGCCCCTCGACCTTGAGTACGGTCTCCTTGGGCTTCGCCTCGTCCTTTTCGACGACGAGCTGCACGGGACGGCCGACCATCATGCGGGAGAGCTCCTCCTTGTTCGTGTTGGCGGTATCGACCGTGCCGACGTATTTGCCCTTTCTGAGGACGGTGACGCGGTCTGCGACGGCCATTATCTCGTTCAGCTTATGGGAGATGAACAGTATGCTCTTGCCCTCGGCCTTGAGGTTGCGCATTATCTGCATGAGCTCCTCGATCTCCTGCGGGGTGAGGACCGCGGTGGGCTCGTCGAATATCAATATGTCGTTGTCGCGGTAGAGCATCTTCAGGATCTCGACGCGCTGCTGCATGCCGACGGTGATATCCTCCACCTTGGCGTCCATATCGATGCTGAGACCGTATTTTTCGGAGAGCGCCTTGACCTTCTTCCTTGCTTCCTTCTTCTGAATGAAGCCGAGCTTGGTATCCTCTGCGCCGAGAATGATATTGTCAAGTACGGTGAATACCTCAACGAGCTTGAAATGCTGATGCACCATGCCGATGTTGAGGGCCGTCGCGTCGTTGGGATCCTTGATCTGAACGACCTTGCCGTCCTTCCTGATCTCGCCCTGCTCGGGCTGATACAGGCCGAACAGCACGCTCATAAGGGTGGATTTGCCCGCGCCGTTTTCGCCGAGAAGCGCGTGTATCTCTCCCCTTCTAAGCTGCAATGTTATGTCATCGTTCGCCTTTATCCCCGGGAATTCCTTGGTGATATGCAGCATTTCGATAACATAGGGGTATGCTTCCGAAGTTGCCTGCTCCATTTACTGCCCTCCTGCCGTTGTAATATGAATCAACTTCTTAATTATATATGTTTTTTGCGAAAAAAGCAATATCCTATGGGGCGTATCCCCCCGAATTAAGGCAAAAAAAACGGGGCCCCTCGGGCGAATAGACCCAAGGGGCTCCGGCTTTGTCTGTTTGGTAAGATTACTTGACGGTAACGGTCACATGCTCACCGGCGAAGGTGCTCATGTCGGCGGGATAGTTCGCGTCAACAACAACGGTGCCGTCCTTGACCTGGTTGTAGAGAGTGTTGTACTCGTCAACAGTCCAGTTCTTGAGGGACCAGGAAGCGGTGGGCAGCGCAACGGCGTCATCGTTTACGCCAAGGCTGGTGGCAACGCCGCCGATCTCGGCCCACTTATCCTCGTAGAACTTGCTGATAGCCCATACGACGGAGTTGGAGAGGCCCTTCATAGCGGAAGTAACAACGGTGTTGGACTCGCCGCTCTGATCGACGTCAACGCCGACGACCTTCGCGTCGTTAGCGGAAGCGGCAGCGGTGATGGAAGCAAACATGGAACCGCCGCAGGCGAAGATGATCTCAGTGCCCTCGCTGTACCAACCGGCAGCCATGGTCTGGAGCTCGGGGGAAGCGGAGAAGGACTGGCCATACTGCCAGGAGTAGTTGATCTCAACGTTTACGTTCTTGACGGCGGCAGCAGCCTCGGCGCCCTGAACGAAGCCGTAACCGTAACGGCAGCAAGCGGGGTTGTCACCACCGCCGCCTCCGCAGAAGCCGAGCTTCGTGAAGCCTTCCATGACTACGGCGTAACCGGCGAAGTAACCGGCCTGCTCCTCCTTATAGGCGATGGGGGCGACGTTCGTGAGAACGGGGCCGTCTTTGCCGTCGGTGAGGGGCCAACCATCGATGAAGACGAACTTGACGTCGGGATAGGTCTTAGCGGCCTGGGTGAGGGCGGTAGCCTGCATGAAGCCGGCGCAGACGACGATCTTGGCGCCGTTATCGACGGCAGCCTTCATCGCCTCGAAACGATCGGCGTCGGTAGCGTTCTCACCGTTGGCGGGCTGATAGTACGAATAGGTCTTGTTGTGCTCCTTGGCGTACTTTTCGCAGCCTTCCCAGGTACCCTGGTTGAAGGACTTGTCCATCAGCTGACCTACGTCGGTGACGAAGGCGATCTCAGCCTCGGTGTTCTTCTTCTGGCAGCCGGCAAACATGGCGACGGCCATGATCACGACGAGCATGATCGCAAAAAACTTTTTCATATTTTCCTCCTATGAAATTTGTATGTTCCCTTTTGTGGCCATACTTTGGTAGTGTATGGATTATAGCATAAAAGTCAAAAAAAAGGAAGTGGTTTTAAGCATATATTTGACAAATATTTATGTCATTTGGGCCCCTTTCCGCCCGCCTTTACCGCGTTTTTACCGACTTTTTACCTCAAAGCGGTTGATTTGCTTCCCTTTGTTAATTATAATAGAGCTGAAATCGAAAAGCAAAAGCCAAGATCGCGAGAGGTTCAATATGTTCGGATACATTACCCCCTTCATGCCGGAGCTCAGGGTGCGTGACAAGGAGCTTTATCAGGCCTATTACTGCGGGCTCTGCAGGGCCCTCGGCAAATACGGCCTCACCTCGAGGCTGACGCTCACCTACGACGCGACGTTCGCCGCCGTGCTGCTTTCAGCCGTGACCGGTAAGGAACCGCATTTCTCGCTCCGCGGCTGCGCGGCGCATCCCGTAAGGGGCCGCATCCCCACCGTGGATCCCGACGAGGTCTCCGATTTCTGCGCGGGCGTCTGCGTGCTGCTCGCCAAATACAAGCTGCTTGACGACGCGGGCGACGGCAGGCCCATAAGGAAGGCCGCGATCCCCGTGATAAAGCGGGGCATAAAGCGGGCCGAGAAGAAATACCCCGAGGCGGCGGCCGTCCTTTCGGAAGGGCTCGCCCGCCTTTCCGCTATAGAGTCCGCCTCCGATCCGGATCCCGACAAGGCGCCCATGCTCTTCGGCGAGCTTCTGGGCAAGCTGCTCTCCTCCTATCCCGGTCTTGACGAGAGCTCCAAACCCCTGCTTACGGAGCTTGGCTGCAAGCTCGGCTGCTACGTCTACGCCGCCGACGCATGGGACGACCGCGAGGAGGACAAAAAGCGCAAAAGCTACAATATGTTCCTGCTTTCCGGCCTGGGCGAGGATAAGGACGCCTGCGCCGCGATGCTGGATATGTACATCAATTCCGCGGTGCTGGCTTACGATCTGCTCGATCTGAAGCTCAATAAACCGCTTCTCGACAATATCATGTATATGGGGCTCGGATGCAGGGCCTCGGAAGCGCTTCAGGGCAAGAACGAGAAAAAGGATCCCGAGGATACGCCCGAGCCCTGCGACGACGAACCCCGAGGCGAGGAGGAAAAAGATAAATGAATCCCTATGAAGTGCTCGGCGTCTCCCCTTCCGCCTCCCAGGAGGAGATCCGCTCCGCCTATATGGCGCTTGTAAAGAAATACCACCCCGACCGCTATCAGGAGTCCGATCTCAAAAAGCAGGCCGAGGAAAAAATGAAGAAGATAAACGCCGCCTACGATATGCTGACCAAGAAGCAGGAGAGCTCCTCTTCCTACGGGCCGGGCTCCTCCCAGGGCGCGGGCTACGGCGGCTACAATTACGGCGGCTACAATTACGGCGGTTACAGCTACGGCGGCTACTCCGGCGGCGGCTACAACTACGGGGGGTATGCCCGGCAGTCGGCCTACTCGGGGCCCCATTACGCGGAATTCCGCAAGGTGCGCCAGTACGTCAACAACGGTCAGGTATCCTCCGCGTTCTCCGTGCTGAACTCCATACAGGACAGGAACGCCGAATGGAACTTCCTCTACGGAATGTGCTGTTACAGGAACGGCCAGTACGCAAGGGCTTACGAATACATCTCCCGCGCGTGCGATATGGATCCCTCCAACACCGAATATTCCACCGCCATGAGCGCCATGCGCGGCGCCTCCGGCTCCACGAAGAGCTGGACCTCCTCGGGCGACGAGCTTCGCTGCTGCGGGCTCTGCTCTTCCATACTCTGCGCCAACATGATGTGCAGCTGCTGCTGCAGGGGCTGATCCCCATATAACAAAAGCGAGGTGTGTTAGCATGAAACGACTTCCCCCCGGGCTTATGCTTGCGGCCTTGGGCATGAGCATAGCGGTATCGCTGCTCATGCTGTTTGCCGCAGGGGTGACGAGCTCGGTGATACTGTCCGCGCTGTGCGTGTTCGTCGCTTCGCTGATGACCTGGGTGCCGATCAGGGAGGAAAACGGGCTCATCGTTTCCGCGATAGAGTTCGGCGTAGTCACCGCAGTATCGCTCCTCATCTGCCGCCGCAGCGTCTACACCTACCTCTACATACTGCTCTTCGGCAATTACGCGCTGGTGAGGTTCTACCTGCGCACGCACGTGAGGGATTGGCTCATGACGGCGCTGCTCCGCATGCTGTTCTTCAATGTGATGACGGCGATAGGCATCGCCTTCGCGCAGTACGTGCTGGGGTACGACGTTATGACGCTCGTGCCGAGGCTCTCGGTCTGGGCGGCGTTCGGCATAGTCGAGGGGATATTCATACTCTTCATGCTGATCTACAATTTCTTCTCTTACCTGTTCGATTCCGCGCTTCGGACGAAGCTCCTTCCGAGAAGGTAAAAAATTAAGGCTGTGCCCAAAGGGTGCATTCACTTAAGGAGATGCAGGTTTTCAGCCTGCAGAACCCAATGAATACAATAAGATCCGGGGACAGCGATATCCTCGGATCTTTCTTTCGTTTTCAGGCTGAAAACCGCAAAGCGCCTCAAAAGAGGAGATTTTTGTGCCGGGCAAGGCGAAAAGCGCAGGAATACCCGTTAGCCGTCTTCCGAGCATTTTTAACGCAGCACGGCGCAAAAAGATACCTTTTGAGGCTGTTTATCCTTAAGTGAATGCACCCAAAGCGCAGCCTTTTTCTTTGCGGGCATCATTCAGGGACGGACGCCGTACTGTATCTCGGCGTTTATTAGGACGTAGTTATCCGTCCAGGGGGCGCTGCCGACGTTGACGGCCTTCCACTCGGCCTCCGTGCCCGCATACATCACCTTTGTGAAATTAGGGCAGTTGTAGACGAGGTTCTTTCCGATCGTCTTCACGGAGACGGGGATATAGACCGCCTCAAGATCCGGGCAGCCGTTGAAGAGCTTGGCGGGGAGCTTCGTCACCGTATCGGGGACGGCGGCCTGCCTGAGACCGACCGCGCCGTCGAACGCCTTCGGCCCGAAGCCGACGACCTTGTATTTGCCGATCTTTTCGGGGATGGTAAGGGATTCCTCCTGCCCGCGGTAGGCGATTATTTCGGCGGTGCCGTCCTCATAGACGGAGCAGCAGAAATCGCCCTCCCACACGGAGCGGACGACGATATGCTTATTGCGCGCGCAGCCGCAGGAAAGCAGCGCCGCGAGGAGGCAGGCGCAGACGAGCGCGTATTTCAAAAATTTCTTTAGCTTTTTCATGCTTCATTTATACACCGCCGCGGGGGTCAAGTCAAGCCCCGCGCCGTAATTTTTTCGTTTTGGCGTAATGCGGGCGGCAAAAAGCTGTCTTTACAGGTGAAAGGCCTTTTGAAAAGGGACGAAGGGAGGACGGGATATGGACGGCCGTGAGATAATCGGGCTCTTTATCGCGCGGGAAGAGCGGGCTGTTTCGGAGGCTCAGCAGGCCTGCGGCGCATACCTCAAAAAGATCGCCCTTAACATATTGGGCGACGAGCGGGACGCCGAGGAATGCGTGCTCGACGCGCTCCACGCGGCATGGAACTCCATACCACCCGCCGAGCCCGACGATCTTTTCGCCTATCTCTCGAGACTGACGCGGAACCGCGCCCTGAACCTTTACGCCGCATCCAGAGCCCAAAAGCGCGGGAGCGGCGGGGCGTGCGTCCCGCTTTCGGAGCTGGGAGAGATAGCTTCCTCCTCGGAGGATCCCGTCGACTCCGTTCAGGCGGAGGAGCTGAAGGCGGCCATAAACGGCTTCCTCTCGGGCCTCCCCCGCGAGAAGCGGAACATATTCGTTTCGCGCTACTGGTATTTCGATGAAATAAAGGACATAGCCAAGCGCACCGGGCGCACCGAAAACAATATTGCGGTGATGCTCTCAAGGCTGCGCGGCAAGCTCAAAAAATATCTGAATGAAAGGGGCTTTATCATATGACGACCGAATGCCTGGCCGCCGCAATAGGCGGTATAGATGAAAAATTCATTGCGGAAGCGAGGGAGGCTTCCCCGAAATCCCGGACCCGGATCATGCTTTATGCCGCCGCCTGTGCAGCAGCCCTTTTGCTCGCCGCCTTCGGGCTGATGCGCGCCGGCGTTTTCAAGGGTGAAAACAAGCTCGATATGACCGTCAGCATCCCCGAGGACGCGGTGCTGCCGCCTGCGATCGAAAACAGGCCGGCCGCCAGCTATGCAAGTTACGGCACGGCCTATTCCGTCGAAAAAGCGTTCAGGAAGGCCGACGCCGTCTGTCTTTTGACCGTGAAAAACTTTATCACGGAGGATTTTTATTGTTCCTATTTTGAGGCTTCCGTGGACCGCGTCTATAAGGGCGAGCTGCCCGAAAGCATCGTGCTTGCTCAGTGGCTTGCCACTTCGCAGATCATGCTTGAAAACTCCCCGCGCTACACATACGGAGATAAGCTTTTGCTGTTCCTGGATCCTTCGATAAGTCAAACCTTCCCCGGGGCTTATGATAGCGTCGGCTGCGATATCTCGTTCTTCTACGCCGCGCCGTCGAGCGACGGAGAGATCTATCTTTTTGATCACAAGGGGCTGTTTTCCTATTACACGTATTCCTGCAAGGATGACGAGCACCCCTTCAACGTCCGCAATCGAAGCTCCTTACAGCTCGTCTCCGATTTCTGCAATTACTATTCCGCCTTCGACAAGCCGATCGCGGACAGGCTGAACGAATACTATGAGGCCTGTGTGGGGCATGAAACGGCGTCATTTGCGCTGCACGTTTACTCGCTTGAGGATATGGAAGCATATTTTGCCATGGAAAACGAGAGCATCCGTGAGGAGATCTTAGCAAGAGTACCGGAGGACGCGGTGCTGCCGCCGGACAGAGATCCCGGCACAGAAAGCGCACGCTATCAGAGGTCCTATACGTTCCGCGAGGCGTTTGAGGAGGCCGACGCTGTCTGCATCGTCACGGTAAAGAATTACCTCGGCAGGGACGAATGGAGCACGGATTTCGAAGCGTCGGTGGAAAAGACCTATAAGGGCAGCCTTCCGGACAGCATAACACTGCGGCAATGGGCCGATTCAAAGGGCTCGATCCCATTTACCTACAGCAACCAGTTGTTCGTTTACCTCAAAAAAAGCCGGGACAGCAAGCGCCCCGACGCTTACGAGATCATCGGCGGCGATATTGGCTATATGTATCTTGCCGAGCATGAGGAGTTCGGCTCCAGGTATCTTGTGGACGTCAAGGGTCTTATGAGCCTCGAAAGCAGCGAAAGGGATCCCGGATCCGTCCCGAAAGACTATTCGGGCAACAGGTACATCGAGTTGGAGATGCGCAGGTATTTCAAAAACCACGATCCCATCCTGGCGGAAACGCCGGAGTTTCCTTACATCTGCCTTTTGGAAGACATGGAAAAAACGATGAATTAGATCCCTCTTCATTACGGCGAGCCAAAAAACCGCCGCCCCTATTGCAAAATACGGGGCGGTGTGTTATATTAAAGAACGGGGATGATATCCCCGAAAAACCGCCTTATCAAGAGTGGCTGAGGGAACGGCCCTGCGACGCCACGGCAACCTGCTCCGGTAAGACCCGAGCAAGGTGCCAATTCCGACGGATCAATTCCGTAAAGATGAGCGCACTGCGGATCATTCGGCGCTCACGGGGCGCTTTTTGTTTTGTGAATAATCCCGAAAGGAGCAGAATGAATATGGATAACAAGAGGCTTTTCACAAGCGAATCGGTAACGGAGGGGCATCCCGACAAGGTGTGCGACAATATCGCCGACGCGGTGCTCGACGCGATGCTGACGAACGATAAAAACTCCCGCGTGGCCTGCGAATGCGCGGCGACGACGGGCATGGTCGTCGTAATGGGCGAGGTAACGACCGACTGCTACGTCGATATACCCAAGCTCGTCCGCGACGTGGTCCTCGACATAGGCTACGACAAGCCCGAGTACGGCTTCGACGGGCACAGCCTTGCGGTCATCTGCGCCATAAACGGCCAGTCCGCCGATATCGCGATGGGCGTCGACAAGAGCTTTGAGGCCAAGAACGGCGAGGCGGATCCCCTCGATATAGGCGCGGGCGATCAGGGCATGATGTTCGGCTTCGCCTGCGACGAGACTCCCGAGCTCATGCCCATGCCGATACTGCTCTCCCACAAGCTGACGAGGAGGCTCACCCAAGTCAGGAAATCGGGGCTCCTCCCGTATCTTCGTCCCGACGGAAAGAGCCAGGTCACGATAGAGTATGACGGCGACGTCCCCAAGAGGGTCGATACCGTCGTCATCTCCACCCAGCACGATCCCGACGTCGATATGGAAAAGCTCGCCGAGGATATCAAGCGCGAGGTCATCCGCGCCGTCATACCCGCGGAGCTCATGGATGAGAACACCCGCATATTCGTCAACCCCACGGGCAGGTTCGTGATCGGCGGCCCGCAGGGCGACAGCGGCCTCACCGGCAGGAAGATAATCGTGGACACCTACGGCGGCTACAGCCGTCACGGAGGCGGAAGCTTCTCCGGCAAGGATCCCACCAAGGTGGACAGATCGGCCGCCTACGCCTGCCGCTACGTTGCGAAGAACCTCGTCGCCCACGGCTGGTGCAGACGCTGCGAGATACAGGTCGCCTACGCGATAGGCGTTGCGAAGCCCGTATCCGTCAGGGTGGATACCTTCGGCACGGGCAGGCTGCCCGATAAGGAGCTCGAGGCCCTCATTCAGAGGTCCTTCGATTTCCGCCCCGCGGCCATAATAGAGAAGTTCGATCTGCGCAGGCCCATCTATAAGGCGACCGCCGCCTACGGGCATTTCGGCAGGACGGACGTCGATCTCCCCTGGGAGAGGACCGACCTCGAATTCAAGGAATGAACGAAAACAGGGCGATACTGATAACGGGCGCAAGGGGAGGCCTGGGCCGCGCGGCGGTCAGGGCTTTTTCCTCCGCGGGCTATCGGGTATTCGCCGCGGATATCACACCGCCCGACGAGGACGATCCGCTCGTTTTCCCCATAGTCATGGACGTAACGAGCGACGAGAGCGTCTCCGCCGCCGCCGAAACGATAAAAGCCCGCGGCGGGCTTTATGCGATACTGCATATGTCGGGCGTGTACACGATGGATTCGTTCATCGAGATAGAGCCCGGGGAGCTTGAAAAAATGCTCGCCGTGAACCTCATGGGCGTGTACCGCGTGAACCGCATAATGCTGCCCCTTATCCAAAAGGGCGGCAGGATCGCGATAACCGCGAGCGAGCTCGCGCCGCTCGATCCCCTGCCCTTCAACGGGATCTATTCCATGACGAAAACCGCCCTGGCAAGCTATTCCAATTCGCTCGCGCTGGAGCTCGATCTCATCGGGATACGAGTCGTCACGCTGTATCCCGGCGCATTCGGGGACGGTATGCCGAAGGCCTCCGTCCGCGCCATGGACCGCATGAAGGCGAAGACGCGCCTTTACCCCGTCGTTTCGGAAAGATTCCGCAATATCGTGATATCGGAGACGGGCAAGGCGAAAAGCCCCGATCTGCTCGCGAAAAGGATACTGCGGATACTCGAAAGGAAGCGCCCGCCCTTCCGCTGTTACATCAACAATTCCTTAAAGCTCCGGCTGTTTTCCGCCCTCCCCATGGGCGCGCAGGCGTTCCTTCTGCGCCTTTTGCTGAAACCCAAAACCGAATGATCGCTTCCCCTATGCGCGGCTGACGGCCGCGCTTTTTCATTGCCGGGCGGGGCCTGTAAAATGGGTATGGCTTTTCGCGGCGGGATAAGGTATAATTTATGATGAAATAATGTATTCGGAGCAGATCATGCTTATTGTTTCCAAATGCCTTACGGGGGAATGCTGCCGATATGACGGCAGATCCACGCCCGACGAGGAGATCATCGCCCTCGTGAAAGCGGGAAAGGCTATCGCCGTATGCCCCGAGCAGCTGGGCGGGCTGCCCACGCCGAGAACGCCGGCGGAGCTCACCGCATCGGGCGAGGCGGTGCTGAGGGGCCGCGGAGCCGCCGTAACAAGGGACGGCCGCGACGTGACGGCCGCGTTTATCGCAGGCGCGAACGAGGCGCTTCGCATAGCGAAGGAAGCGGGCGCAGAGCGCGCGATACTGAAGGCGAAAAGCCCGTCCTGCGGGCACGGGCTGATCTACGACGGCAGCTTCAACGGAAGGCTGACCTGCGGCAGCGGAGTGACCGCCGCGCTGTTTATCGGGAACGGCGTCGCGGTCGAAACGAGATAACTAAGGGGGATATATGGAAAACAGACCTGAAGTCAAGACGAAGGTGCTCGTCGTCGACGACGACAAGCGCATACTCCAGATACTGAGGCTCTATCTCATAAAGGACGGCTACGACGTCATCACCGCGGAAAGGGGCGACAACGCTTTGGATCTCGCGCTGTCGGAGTCCCCCGCGATAGTGATACTGGACATAATGCTTCCCGGCATGGACGGCTGGGAGGTGCTTGAGAACCTTCGCCGTTCGAGCGACGTGCCCGTAATTATGCTGACCGCGAGGGGCGATATCACCGACAGGATACAGGGCCTTGACCGCGGCGCGGACGATTACATAGTTAAGCCCTTCGAGCCGAAGGAGCTGCTTGCGAGGGTCAAGGCGGTGCTCCGCCGCTCGTTCGCCCCGCAGGAGGAGATAAAGTCCGTCACGATAGGCGATCTTTCCGTATCGCTGGATAATTACACCGTCTCCCTCGGCGGAAAAAAGCAGGAGATGCCCCCCAAGGAGATCGAGCTCCTGCACTTCTTCGCGACGCACCCGAACCGCGTCTACACCCGCGATCAGATACTCGACGCCGTTTGGGGCTTCGGCTATTACGGGGACAGCCGCACGGTCGACGTGCACATCAAGCGTCTGCGCGACCGCCTCGGTGAAAGCCCGTTCTGGAATATCGAAACCATATGGGGCGTGGGCTACCGCTTCAACATAAAGAAGAACGAAAACTAACGGCCGCGGCTCCCCGCGGGAAGGTACAACTTGTTCAAGACCGTCTACTCGAGAATGCTGACGCTGGTCCTTGCGATAGTGCTGGGCCTTTTGATCATACTCGGAGTGGCGGTCTCCGTCGCCTTCCGCCAGTTCTACCTTGACGAGACCGAAAACCGCATGAAGCTCGAGGCGGACGAGATAAACGAGCTCGTCGTCGACCGCTATATCGACGTTGACAAGCGCCCGAGCGCGAGGGAGGAATTCCTCGTAATAGTCCGCCTTTACGACGCATACATCCAGCTCTGTTTCGATTCCCCGGAGCTGGGCAGGTACAGCGTCTACTGCGCCGACACGGGCGACCGCTGGCAGGTGGCCGAGGAGGCCGATCTTTCGGAGCAGATACGGGCCGTCCAGCGCGGGCATTATTCGGAATGCGAATACGGTCTGCTGACAAAAAACACGGGCTTCTACACGCTGACCGTGATGCGCCCGATACTCACGAGCGAGGGCAGCTCCCTCGGCGTGATATTCTTCCACTACGACATGACGAACGTCAACAGCTCCATCCGCAGGACGCTCTCCAGCATCGCGCTGATATCCGCGATAGCGATCGTCGTCTCGGTGCCGCTCGTGATGATACTGGTCAAGAGCATCACGAACCCCATATCCCACATGACGGACGTGGTCAAGGATTTCACGAAGGGCGATTTCTCACGCAGGGTGAAGCTGAAGGAGAACGGCAAGGACGAGCTGCATAATCTCGGCGCGACGTTCAACGCCATGGCGGACGAGCTGAACACGCTTGAGGCGGCGCGGCGAAGCTTCGTCGCGAACGTCTCGCACGAGCTGCGCTCCCCCCTCACCTCCATGCGCGGCTTCCTTGAGGCTATGCTGGACTCCACCATCCCGCCCGAGGATATGGATACGTATCTCGGCATAGTGCTGGACGAGAACCGCCGCATGACGGGCATGGTGAACGATCTTCTGGATCTTGCCAGGATCGAATCGGGGCAGTACAAGCTGACGCCCTCGGTGTTCGATATGAACGAGCTCATACGCCGCACGGTCATCACGTTCGAGGCGAGGATCGACGCGAAGAAGCTCGGCGTGGACGTGAACGTCGGAGACGAGCCGGTATTCGCAGAGGCCGATTATGAAAGGATAACCCAGGTGCTCCACAACCTTGTGGACAACGCCGTGAAATACTCCCCCGAAAGGGGCGTGCTCGGGATCGAATGCGCGCCGGAAAAGCATATCGTAAGGGTGCGCGTTCAGAACACCGGCCCCGAGATACCCGCGGAGGACATACCCCATCTGTTCGACCGCTTCTACAAGGCCGAAAAAGCCCATACCCCGAGCGGGACTTCCGGAACGGGGCTTGGGCTTTCGATAGCGAAGCTGATACTCGATCAGCACGGGCAGGATATTTCGGTCACCTCGCACGACAGCCTGACCTGCTTCGAATTCACGCTAAAGCGCGCTTCGAAGCCGGGCGACAAAAAGGCGCGCTGACGCCTGACGAACAGGGAAATAAGCATATGCGAATCATAACCGATCTTGAATTCAAAACGGATACCCCCACCGCCGTCGCGCTCGGCACGTTCGACGGGGTTCATTTAGGGCACCGCGCCGTGATAAGCGCCGCGGTCGAAAACGCGAAGGCGAACGGGCTCGTCTCCGCCGTGTTCACTTTCTCCGGCCTCCCCAAAAACGCGTTCCTGCCCGAGGGGAAGCGGATCTGCCCGCTCTGCTCCTTTGAGGAAAAGGCGCGGCTTATCGAGGCGCTCGGCGTGGATCTGCTCATATCCCCGGAATTCACAAGGGAGCTCGCCTCCATGCCGCCCGAGGATTTCGTCAAGGATATCCTTTTCGGCAGGCTCGGCGCGAGGCATATCGTTTGCGGCTTCGATCACCGCTTCGGCTTCCGCGGACTCGGCAGCACGGAACTGCTTTTGAAGCTCTGCCGCGGGGCGGGCGTCGGCGTTACGGTGATACCGCCCGTCATGGATAACGGGGAGCGCGTCTCCTCCACCTCCATCCGCGCGCTGCTTGAGAACGGCCGCGTTTCGGACGCGCGCCGGCTTCTGGGCCACGATATCTGAAAGGAGCCGATATGCGCGATCTTACCTACATAGGCTTTTGCGGAGTGGATTGCTCCGCCTGCCCCGACCTTGAAAACGGAAAATGCCCCGGCTGCCGCCTGACCCCATGGAAGGGGGGCGAGTCCTGTATGCCCGTGAAGTGCTGCGGGAAGAAGGATATCCCCTGCTGCGGCCTCTGCGATACCTTTCCCTGCCCCGATATGGCGGAATTTTACGAGGAATCAGAGGGGCATAAAAAGGCACGCGCGCTCATGCTCGCCCTGCGCGGGGAGGAAAAAGTCTGATACCGAGAATAAAAAAAAAGCGGCCTCCGGCCGCTTTTATTCACTTACTTATCAATCGCCCGCTTCGCTGTCGGGTACTTCGGTGGGAAGCACGGGCAGATCGTCGCCGGCCTCGGTGGGAAGGCTGATCTTGGAGAGCTCTTCGCCGTTGGCCTTGGCCTCCTCATACCTTCTCTTGCAGAACTCGCAGAGCCTTGCGCGGTTGGACTCGATAGCGTCCTCGATGGAGCCGTCGGTGCAGTTATCGGGGTTGGACCTCTTGATGGACTGGCAGTCGGAGAAGATGTGGAAGCAGTTGCCGTACTTCGTCCACCTTACGCCGTCGCCGTCGGTGAAGCCATAGCCCTCGGCCTCCTCGGTGAGCTGCTGAACGACCTCGTTGACCTGATCCTGGGTGACGGGATGATAATCGGCGGAGCCGGCGGAGGCGCCTACGAATACGAGCGCGAGCACGGCGGCGACGATCGTCTTGGTCTTCTGGGGAAGATCCTTCCTGTTGATGATGAGGATTATGGCAAGAGGAGCGAATATGATGCCTGCCATTATGACGCCCAGCTGGTTCCAGATGAACTGGACGACCTTGTTATGGGACTTGGTGGGATGGATGTGGTTGGCATAGACCCAGAGCCTTGCGCCGATTACGCAGAGCACGCCCGCTACGATGATGTCGATAATGACGACGATCCAGTTGTTCGGATCGAGGAACAGTACGCGCACCGCGCCGAAGGGAAGATTCAGGCCGATGTACGGCAGATACATGGCAACGGCGGCAAGCGCCCAGCACACGAACGCCAGTATCCTGTAGATGACGGTATTCTTTTTCTTGCCGGACTCCTGCTCCTCAAGCTGAGCGAGGGCGGCCTTCAGTGCAGCGGCAGAGGGCTGTTTCTTTTCCGCCGCGGGTTTCTTGGTTTCCATCGTCGTTTCCTCCTTGCCTTGAAGACAATATTTGGTATATTTCATTATAGCATGCTTTGGGGATCAATGCAACTTTTTCCTTACAATTTTCTTCCCTTTCCGACGCGTATATGATATAATGAGCGCGGAGGTGAATCCCATGAAATACAATCCCGAAAAGAAAACCGAGTTTTCCGTTCCCCTCGCGCTGTGGCAGGTTATCTCCAAGCTCAGGGAGAACGTTTCCGAAAAGAAGCAGCGCAAGGGCAAGGACGGCGATCTGCGCTATTTCTTCGGCAAATTCCATGAGGACGGCTTCGATATCGCTCCCAACAAGGGCATACTCACGGGCTACGTTCCCACCGTAAAGGCCGATCTTACCTCGGTCACCGAGTCAAAGCCCGCAAAGGACGGCGCGGGCGTGTACTCCAACAGCTTCACGCGGCTCGCCCTCGACATGAATATGTCCTCCGGCTCAAAGGCGTTCTCCGTGCTGTGGAGCTGCCTCTGCGCGGTGCTTCTGGGGCTTGCGCTTTGGCTCAATCTCGCCAAGGGCTTCCAGAACAACTGGTGGACGCTCCTGATAGGGCCCGTTCTCTTTATAGGCGAGCGCATCGCCTGCAACATCGGCTTCCGCGTCAACGCGCACCGCGTCGTGAAGGCCATAAAGGAAATGCTGAAGGAATGATCGGAATAAAGCAAAAGGAGCAGGGCTTGGGCGCATTCACTTAAGGATAAACAGCCTCAAAAGGTATCTTTTTGCGCCGTGCTGCGTTGAAAATGCTCGGAAGACGGCTAACGGGTATTCCTGCGCTTTTCGCCTTGCCCGGCACAAAAATCTCCTCTTTTGAGGCGCTTCGCGGTTTTCAGCCTAAAAACAAAAGAAAGATCCGAGGATATCGCTGTCCCCGGATCTTATTGTATTCATTGGGTTCTACAGGCTGAAAACCTGCATCTCCTTAAGTGAATGCACCCTTATCCCTTGCTCCTTATTTTTTGCTATTCTCAGTCCTCAAGAGCCTTGTTCGCGATATTGCAGAGCTCGTTGAACGCGTTCATGTCGGTGATGGCGAGATCCGCGAGGACCTTGCGGTTGACTTCGACGCCCGCGAGCTTGAGGCCGTGGATGAGCTTGGAGTAGTTGGTGCCGCAGATCCTGGCGCCGGCGTTGATACGGGCGATCCAGAGACGGCGATACTCGCGCTTCTTGAGCTTCCTGCCGACGTAAGCGTAGGCGAGGGACTTCATTACCTGCTGGCTGGCCGCGCGGTAGAGCTTGGACTTAGCTCCCCAATAGCCCTTGGCCAGCTTAAAAACTTTACGACGCTTCTTAGCGGCGTTGACTGCTCTCTTAATCCTTGCCATTGTTCTTTTCCTCCCTTACTTCTTGTACGGTATCAGAGCGCCGATCTTCTTTGCTTCTTCTTCGGCAATGAAGCCGGCCTGGCGCAGATTGCGCTTACGCTTGGTGGATTTCTTGGTAAGGATGTGGCTCTTGTAAGCCTTGCTCCTCTTGATCTTGCCGCTCTTTGTGAAGCTGAAACGCTTTGCGGCGCCCCTATGGGTCTTAAGTTTCGGCATGGGATTTCCTCCTGGTAGAAATAATTATTTGTTGGTTTTCGGTGCAAGGAACATGTACATGTTACGGCCTTCCTGTTTGGGGGGCTTTTCGACGGTCGCGTTTTCGCTCACCATTTCCAGGAAAGTATTCATAACATCGAGGCCGATCTCACCATGGGCAGCCTGCCTTCCCCTGAAGCGGATGGAAACCTTGACTTTGTTTCCCGCCTGGAGGAATTTGTTGCACGCTTTGGCTTTGACTTCCATATCGTGCGTGTCGATGGTCGCTGAAAGCTGAACTTCCTTCATTTCGACGACGGTCTGATTCCTGCGCTGTTCCTTTTCACGCTTGCTCTGGTCGAAACGATACTTGCCGTAGTCCATGATCTTGCACACGGGCGGGTTTGCCTGGGGCGCGATCTTGACGAGGTCAAGTCCTCTTTCCTCCGCAACGCGGAGCGCGACGGCTATCTGTACGATGCCCATCTGCTCGCCGTCCTCACCGATAAGGCGGACTTCCTTGTCGCGGATCTGCTCATTGATCATCAATTCATTAGCTGCTATGGTGTTTCACCTCCGATAAATATTGGCCTAAAGCAAAATAAAACGGACGGCATACGCCGCCCGTACAAACTTTTTATGAAAGTTTTGCCAATCAGACTGCGCCATGACGGAACACGGCGAGTGAGAAGCGGGGCAGCTTCTGCTTCAAGCTTGGTTATTATAACATAATCTGCCCGCGTGTCAAGGGTTTTTTGAAGAAAAAAGCTATATATTAAGCGATTTCCGGGGCTCCGGGCGGCCTTTTCACCACTCGGCGTTCCCCTCGGCCTTGGCTTTGACGTATTTGTCGATGGATCTTGCGGCCAGCCTGCCCGATCCCATCGCGGCGATGACCGTCGCGGGGCCCGTTACGACGTCGCCCCCCGCGAAGACGCCCTCCCTGGAGGTCTTGCAGGTGATCCTGTCGGCGACTATGCCGCCCTTGCCGTTGACCTCGAGCTTCGCGGTCGTCTTCTTGATGAGGGGGTTGTTGACCGTGCCTATCGCCATTATGACGGTGTCGACGTCCATTGTGAACTCGGTCCCGGGTATGGGGATGGGCGTCCTGCGGCCCCTCTCGTCCGGTTCGCCGAGCTCCATCCTTATGCAGCGGACGCTCTTAACGAAGCCGTATTTCGGGTCGTCCTTATCGTAGCCTATCAGCTCCACGGGGTTCGTGAGCATCATCAGCTCGATGCCTTCCTCCCTCGCGTGCTTGACCTCCTCGCGCCTGGCGGGGATCTCCTCCTCGGAACGGCGGTAGATGATGCTGACCTTTTCGGCTCCCAGCCTTACGGCCGCCCTCGCCGCGTCGATCGCGACGTTGCCGCCGCCTACCACGGCCACCGTGCCGCCCTTCATGATGGGGGTGTCGGGCTCCTTCCGGTAGGCGTGCATGAGGTTTATCCTTATGAGATACTCGTTGGCGGAGTAGACGCCGTTGAGATTCTCGCCGGGGATGCCCATGAACGTCGGCCAAGCGGCGCCGTTTGCCAGGTACACGGCCTCGTAGCCTCTCTCGAACAGATCGCTGACGGTCAGCGTCTTGCCTATGACCATGTTCGTCAGTATCTCGACGCCAAGGGAGGTCACGTTGTCCACCTCGCGCTGAACGACGTAATTGGGCAGGCAGAATTCGGGTATGCCGTAGACCAGCACGCCGCCCGCCACGTGGAGCGCCTCGAATATCGTGACCTTGTAGCCGATCTTCGCAAGCTCGCCCGCGCAGGTGAGCCCCGCGGGGCCGGAGCCTACGACCGCGACCTTGTGTCCGTTGGGGGGCGCGATCTCGGGCTTGGCGTTCAGTTTGGAATAATGCCTGTCCGCGACGTATCTTTCAAGCCTGCCTATCGCGACGGGCTCTCCCTTTATGCCCCTTACGCAGCGGCTCTCGCACTGGCGTTCCTGGGGGCAGACCCTTCCGCAGACGGCGGGCAGTCCGGAGTTGATGCTGATTATGCGGTACGCTTCGTCAAGGTTGTTTTCCCTGATCTGCGCTATAAAATCGGGTATCATGTTGTTGACGGGGCAGCCCTGCACGCACTGGGGGTGCTTGCAGTTGAGGCACCTCGAAGCCTCCTCGAGAGCAAGCTCCTCGGTATAGCCGAGCTCGACCTCGTCGAAATTATGGATCCTCTCCTCGACGGGCTGTTTGGGTATGGGCGTTTTTGTCAAAGAAAGATTCGGCATTTACATGACCTCCTTCTTGAAGAGGTTGCAGGCCGCCTCGTGAGCGTGGAGCTCCTCTTTTCCGTACATGCGGTTACGGAATATCGCTTCGTCGAAGTCGACCTCGTAGCCGTTGTATTCCGGGCCCTCGACGCAGGCGAAGCTGACGATATCCTTCCCGTCCCTGTGCAGAGTGAGCCTGCATCCGCCGCACATGCCCGTGCCGTCGATCATGATGGGGTTCATGGACACCGTGCAGGGGAAGCCGTAGGGCCTCGTCGTCTCGACGACCTTCTGCATCATCGTGAGCGGACCGACGGTGAAAACGAGATCGAATTTCTCGCCCGATTCGTAAAGCTCCTTCAAGGGAACGGTCACGCTGCCGTAGCCGCCGCAGGAGCCGTCGTCCGTGACGGGGATGAGCCTGTCTGAAGCCGCGCGGAATTCGTCCTCGAGGATCATCTCCTCTCTGGAGCGGAATCCGACTATCATCGTGACGGAGCTTCCCTGCTCCTTCAGCTGCTCGACTATGGGAAGAGCTATGGCGCTGCCCACTCCCCCCGCGACCACGCAGGCGCGGGAAACGCCCTCGGTCTTCGTTACCATGCCGAGAGGGCCTACAAGATCCTGCACCGCCTCGCCCTCGTTAAGATGGGCGAGCTTTTCGGTCGTCGCGCCTACCGCGCGGAATATTATGCTGACGGTGCCGGCTTCTCTGTCGCATTTTGCTATAGCGAAAGGCACCCTTTCATCGTCGTCCATAGCCCTGAGTATCACGAACTGACCCGGGCGGGCTTTGGCGGCGACGAACGGCGCCTTGATCTCCATCAGAGTGACAGTTGAAGTAAGTGCCCTCTTCTTTACGATAGTGAACATCCGCTTCTCCTTCAGCATTCAGGGCCCGTCAAACGAAAGAGCCCATCCTTACACAGAATAAATTATAAACCCATGGGGCCGTTATTTCAAGCGCCGCAAGAAATATAATCGGTATATTCTCCGAGCGCCAAAAGACGATCGGGGAAGCCCATTGGCTCCCCCGACAGAACTATGCTCCGGCCGTTTTATCAGCTTTGCTTTCTCTTTTTGAACGTCGCGATTATGGTGGGCACCGCGGCGAAGGCGCTGAGAAGATACGAAATGGCAAGATCCTTTATGACCGCGCCCGCGATCTCCTTCTCCTGCAGGAACAGGGGCACCGCATGGATCGCGTCAAGCAGGGTAATGCCCTCGTCCTTGAAGGCCTTGAATATCTCGAAGGCGATGCAGAAATACTCGGCGGCGAATATCAGCGCTACCGCGACGATAACGGCCGTGATCGCCCTCGCAAGGGAGATATGCTTCTTCGCGCCTGAAAACAGCCCGTAGCCGAAGCTTGCGAGCGCAAACATGACGAGGCCGCAGATGCCCGCGAGCACGCCGAGCTGATAGAGCCCGAAGTACAGCGCGGCTCCGATAAGGCCGAAGAGTATCGCGCCGATTATGCCGAGGCCGACGTTTTCATCGACGGGCTCCTCATCGCGGGGCTTGCTCTCCAAAGAAGGATCGTAATGATCGGGCTCGGCTCCCTCCAGGGAGCTTTCAACGACTTCCGCCGTCTCAGCGGCGGGCTCGGCTTCCTCCGGCTCCGTGTAAAGCGTTCCGCAGTAGGGGCAGTTCGCGTCGTCCGAAGCGAGCATGGCGCCGCAGCCCTTGCAGATCCTTTGGTCTTCCATTGACTGTTCCTCCGTTATTATTCTTGCTTTCCCATTATAATCCGACTTTATTCCCATTTCAAGGAAGCGCGGCATTATATTTTCTCAGTACCTTCTGCTCCCGCAGAAGCGTTCGTCGGTCACGTCGTAAACACTTATACCGTGCTCCTCCATGTACATCTTCCTGTACCCGGCGAACAGATCTCTCTGCCTGAAAAGCCTGTCGCTTTCGGGATCGCCGTACGTATCGGCAAGCTCCTCCAGCTCGGGAAACGCCGCGTAATAGGCGTCGTCCAAAGCTTCGATCTCCGAAATGACGTCCCCGAAAGGCATGCTCTCGAACCTTTCGATATTGTCCGGCGTCAGCGATATAAGCAGCGTGCGGTTTTCTTCCTTTATAAACGGCTTCTCGCGCACCCAAACGCTCTCGGGCTTGAATATCCTCCCGTTGAGGAGCGCTCTCGCTTCGGGGCTGAGTTTATCAAGATCGCGGCTCGTTGCCCTTATCCCCTCGATATTTACGCCGCGGCCCTCCGCGTGGGGGATCAGAAGCGTTATCCGCATTATACCCGCGCCGTGAAGGACGGCCAAAAGCGGATCGATCATGCCGGCGTTCTCGCCCGTCAGTGGTATCCCCGCGCTGACCTCGAGCCCGTTTTTCACCGCGGCGGAGGCGAAGCGGAGCAGGTATTCGAAATCCCCGCTGCGGCTCGCGAAGCGGTCGTGATACTCGGGAAGCCCGTAGAACGTGAAATTGAGGTGCTTGACTCCGTGAGCGGCAAGCGCGGGAATGAAGCTTTCGAGCTCGGCATCCGATCTCATCTTCATGCCGTCGCACTGGAGATAATCCGCGCCGATGGAGCCTATGGACGAAAGGAAGTCCAAAGCCTCGAAAAGACGCGGATGCTCCATCGAGCAGCCCCATGAGAAATTGAACCCGATATCTGGCCGCTCCGCCTTTATCCATTCATGGAACCTCAAGGCATAGCGTTCGCTCCGTTCATACGGCGCGCCGACGATCTCTCCGTCCCAGGAGAGCAGGCAGTAGCGGCACCTGCATCCGCAGGGCGTGCACAGCGTCTGAAGCATTACAGAGGTGGTTTTCATAATAAAATGCGGTCTCCTCTCCCGGCCTTGGCTGCCGACTTTGCGGCCATTATACCATGCGAAGGATGTGTGCGCAATAACGATAAGGAAATGGAGGGAGGAGGAAATATAAGGAGGAATAACGAAAGCCTTTGGGGTTGAGTATTATTACTATCCTCCCATGCTTCGCAAACCTACGGTTTGCTACCGAGAAAAGCACTTCGGACGAGCCTTGTGCTTTTCTCGCGTCACTGTTTTAAGGCTCTGCCTTAAAACGCGGCGGCTAATGGGGGTAGGCAGATGACGGAGAACAAAGGAAAGAAAAACAGAGACGCGTTTGCGTCTCTGTAGCTGAAATACACGAGGATGCCTATCCTCCCATGCTCTGCAAAAAGCTTAGAGCTTTTTGCTGCCGAGAATCCCCTCGCGATGCTCGTGAATTCTCGCGTCACTGTTTTAAGGCTCTGCCTTAAAACGCGGCGGCTAATGGGGGTAGGCAGATGACGGAGAGCAAAGGAAAGAAAAACAGAGACGCGTTTGCGTCTCTGTTTTCCTTTGGGATCCGGCAGCTGCCTATCCTCCCATGCCGTCGCCAGCACAGTACTTTCGGTGTATGAGGGCTTAACTTCTGTGTTCGGGATGGGAACAGGTG
>JAILRE010000057.1 GCA_024698505.1 Clostridiales bacterium
GCCGACGGAGACGCCCGCGCCGACGGAGACGCCCGCGCCGGGCGAAACTGACGAGCCCTCCGGCAGTGATGATCCCGAGCCCACGGATGAGGTCATAATCGAGACGACCCCGGGCCAGGGCACCATCGGCGGCTGACGGGACGACAAGAAACGAATACACCAAGGCTCCCCGCGGGATCGTCCGAAGGGAGCCTTTTTCAGCGGCGTATTGCATTCTGCGGCGTTCGCTGTTATACTTCTAATAAGATATCCAACGAGGATCGAAACGGCTTGGAGGCGTTTATGGAGCGTAAGAACGGACGCGGCGGAATTGCCGCAGGTATGATCTCGATAATGATAATCGCGCTGTTCGCGGCGGTGCTGATAGTGCCCGCCTCGCGGGAGGTGTTCAAGAAGCTCTCCGCGGAGCATCCCTACGCAATGGGCTTCATCAAGTTCGCGCTGCTCGCCACCGTGGGCGAGGTGCTGGCTCTGAGGATCCGCCAAAGGGCTTGGATACTGCCCTTCTATATCGGCTGGCGCATGCTGATTTGGGGCGTTATTGGCGTGGCGATAACGTTCATGATGAAGACGTATTCCTTCGGCGTTTCGGGGCTTATGGAGGCGGGGCTTCTCCCCGGCAAGGGTGACGGCTTCCTCAGCCGCCTCTTGAAGGCCTTTTACACGGCGGCGGTAATGAATCTTACGTTCGGGCCGACGTTCATGGCGACGCATAAATGCACCGACAAATACCTTGAGCTCCGCCATGACGGAGTGAAAAAGCCCGGCCTCAAGGGCGTTGTAAACGGCGTAGACTGGCACGGCTTCATATCGTTCACGCTGTTCAAGACGATACCCCTCTTCTGGATACCCGCGCATACGCTGACATTCCTGCTCCCGCCTGAGTATCAGGTGATAGCCGCCGCGGCGCTCTCCATCGCGCTGGGGATAATACTGAGCCTGAAAAAGTGAGAAAACGCACCTTGGAAGGTGCATATCAGGGATTTTCCCTATCGGCCCCAACAACAGAAGCTGACATACAAAAAGCATGACATCAGGGATTATTCCTTTTGTCATGCTTTGTTTTTGTATGAGCCGGGATATGTCTCGCAGGAGGTTATCGGCCGTTCGCTTGCGATTTTGAGCGTCCGGTGGATGGTCAAAAAGGCTGATAACGGGCGGCTGGGTCCGCCCCGTGCTCTCGCGGCGCCCTTGAAGCACAGCTTCATCGGCATTTCGCTAAAAGCGCTGCACTGCAGCCCTTTCCTAACGCTCCATGCCACTCGGCTCGAAAAAAACATTTTTCGGCCACGTGGGCGGCGTTCGCTTTGCTCACTTAAGGCGGGTGCTCCTTAGGGAGCACCCGCCTTTTCCGCGTTCTTTTTGTATTGCCTGTTTTTACTCTTCGTCCTCTTCCTCGGGGAGCTTGGCGTTGTGATAGACGTTCTGGACGTCATCGTCGTCGTCAAACATATCGAGGAGCCTTTCGACCTTCATGACGAGCTCGGGATCGGTCACGTCGACGGTCGTCTGGGGGATCATCGCGACCTCGCCGGAGAGGATGTTGAGGTTCATGCCCTCGAGCGCCTCGCGCACGGCGTAGTAATCGTTGGGAGCGGTGTAGACCTCAAAGCAGTCGTCCTGGGGAACGAAATCCTCTGCGCCCGCGTCGAGAGCGGCCATCATAAGCTCGTCCTCGTCGGTATCGGAGGTGCGCTCGATCACGATGACGCCCTTCTTGTCGAACATGTAGGAAACGCAGCCGGAGTTGCCCATACCGTTGCCGTACTTATCGAAGATATGACGGAGCTCGGCGGCGGTGCGGTTGCGGTTGTCGGTGACGACATCGACGATAAGGGCGATGCCGGCGGGACCGTAGCCCTCGTAGGTGCCTTCCTCGTAGTTGACGCCCGCGCCCTCGCCGACGGCCTTCTTGATGGAACGGCTGATGTTGTCGTTGGGCATGTTGGCGGCCTTCGCCTTGGCGATGACGTCGCGCAGCTTGGAGTTGTTGGCGGGATCTCCGCCGCCCTCCTTGACGGCAATTGCTATTTCACGGCCGATCTTGGTGAAGATCTTACCCCTCGCGTTATCGGTCTTTTCCTTCTTGTTCTTGATATTGGCCCATTTGGAATGTCCGGACATATTCAGTTCCTCCTGTAATTATCATTAATATTTTATTGGCCTGCATACCGCGACCACGCGCGTTCTTGACATATGCAGGGTGTGGCTGTAGTCACCCAGACAGGTGATGAGCGTCAGCCTCGCTTCGCCTTCCGTATCCATTACGAAATCGGGAACGGCGTCGTATCGGTACTCCATTACGGAGATGACTTCGTAGAAGACGTAATCGCCGTTTTCAAGCGTTACTATAACGGCGTCGCCTACCTTAAGCTTGTCGTGCAGTATCGCGAAGAGGCCCTTGATGCCGCCGTAGCGGTTATGCCCCGCGATGATGCAGTTGCCTTCCTCATTGGGACAGGCCCCGTACATGTACCATCCCGCTATGTTGTACTTGGGGACGGAAGCCATCTGGCCCTTGTCGTCTATCCCGACGGGAACTACCTTGACGGAGATATCGTATCCCTCAAAGTAGATGTTGACAGGCGGGGAAGGGGGCTTTTCGGCCGCGCTCCAGGGAGCGGGGGTCGTCCACGGGGGATAGGTCGGCTGAACGGTGGGCTCCTGCGTGGGAGTTCCTCCGGTCGGCCCGGGATCGTCCGTCGGCAGCGGAGCGCCGGTCGGCCAGGGATCCCACGTCGGCCCGGGGTCCTCGGTGGGAAGGGCGTCGCCTGTCGGCCCGGGGTCTGTGGGAACGGCCGTCTCGGGGGAGAAAGTGTTTCGCGGCGGGAACGTCACGTTCGGCCTTTCGCCCGAGTTCCGTGTGAATATGTAGGTCTGATCGCGAAGTATGACGAACAGGCCGACGAGAATAAAGAGCGCGGCGATGATGTACAGGATCAGATTGAACCTGCGGTTTTTGCGGCGCTGCTTCTCCTTGTCCGCCTTGTATTCGTTTTTGGGCATACTTCTATCCATACCATGATATTATAACAAAAGAATTTGCTATTGGCAACACCGAATATTTGTGTTATAATGCCCTATAACCATGATTTTAAGTATAAACTGCCCGTTTGGGCGCATTTTAGGACGGGGAGACGGATCCCCAAGGAGCACTTATGAGCATTAAGGAACGGATCGCAGCAAAGGTCGGCGAGCTTTCGGGCGTTGACGCCGCCGAGATCGAGGGTTGGTTCGAAGTACCTCCCACGCCGGATAAGGGCGATATAGCTCTGCCCTGCTTCAAACTCGCAAGGAGCCTGAGGAAGGCGCCCCCCATGATCGCCGCCGAGCTTGCCGAGGCGTTCGCCGGGTACGAGGGGATAGTCCGCGCTGAGCCCGCGGGCGGTTACCTCAATTTCTTCCTCGACAGGAGCGACGAAGCCAGAAAGGTCGTACTCGAAGTCATAAACAGCGGCGAGAGCTATGGCTGCTCAGACGAGGGCGAAGGCAGGAACGTCTGCATAGACTTCTCCTCCATCAATATCTGCAAGCCCTTCGGCATACACCATATCACGACGACCGTATTGGGCCATTCCCTTTCGAGGATATTCCGCCATCTGGGCTACTCTCCCGTCAGGATAAACCACCTCGGCGACTGGGGCACGCAGTTCGGCAAGATGCTCGTCGCCTATAAGAAGTGGGGCGACAGGGAGACGATAGAGAACGCCGCTTCCCCGACGAGGGAGCTCGTTGCGCTCTACGTCAAATACCATCAGGAGGCCGAAACGGATCCCTCCCTTGACGACGAGGCGAGGGCCGCCTTCCGCTCCATCGAGCTGCACGATCCCGAAAACTGGGAGCTCTACCAGTGGTTCAAGGAGCTGACGATAAGGGAGGCCGAAAGGGTCTATAAGCTCCTCGGCGTCGAGTTCGACAGCTACAACGGCGAGGCCTTCTATGAGGACAAGATGCCCGCCGTCATCGATGAACTCCGTGAAAAGGGCGTGACCACCGTCGACAACGGCATGACGATAGTCGATCTTTCCGCCTACGATATGCCCCCCTGCCTGATACTGAAATCCAACGGCGGCACGATCTATCCCACCAGGGACATCACCGCCGCGATCTACCGCAAAAACACTTACGACTTCTATAAAAATCTGTACGTCGTCGCCTATCAGCAGAACCTGCATTTCAGGCAGGTGTTCAAGACGCTGGAGCTCATGGGCTACGATTGGGCGAAGGACTGCGTGCACGTCAACTTCGGCATGATCTCGATGGCGGATATGACCTTCTCGACGAGGAAGGGCAACGCGATCTATCTCGAGGACGTGCTCATGAAGGCCATCGAAAAGACGAAGGCGATAATGACCGAAAAATCCCCCGATCTTCCCGATATGGACGAGGTCGCGAGGCAGGTCGGCGTCGGCGCCGTAGTTTGGGGCCCGCTGTATTCCAGCCGCATAAAGGATTTCACCTTCTCGTGGGATAAGGCCCTCAATTTCGAGGGAGAGACCGCGCCCTACGCGCAGTACACCCACGCGAGATGCTGCTCCGTTTTGAGGAAGGCGGAAGGGTACGATATCGAAAAGGCGGATTGGTCCTGCCTCGATAACGAGAGCTGCTCCGCTCTCGTGAAGGCGATGAAGGCCCTTCCCGAGTCCATAAGGCTCGCCGCCGATAAGTACGAGCCCTACCTCATTTCGAGGAACGTCATCGAGATCTGCTCGGCCTTCAACAAGTTCTATTTCGAGAACCGCATAATGGACGAGGACGAGGGCGTAAGGAATGCAAGGCTTGCTCTCACGCTCGCCGCGAAGACCGCGATAAAGACGGGCCTGTACCTCGTCGGCATAGAGGCGCCCGAGAGGATGTAGTCAAAGACCGCACACGCTGCGCGGTAACGCGATGAGCAAAACGGCTTATTCCGATAACAGGATAAAAACTCAACTACCAAATATAATCACACCGAAAGGAAGCAATAACATGATCATCATGGATGAGTACCGTCAGCAGCTGACGGCAACCATTGCTGCCCTCAAGCAGGCGGGTGAATCCCTTTAAGGTCGCCGAGCTTGCAGAGGAAAAGAAACAGCTCGAGGAGCAGATGGGCAAGGAGGGCTTCTGGGACGACGTCGAAGCCGCCAACAAGATCAATCAGCGCATGAAGTCCATCTCCTCTAAGCTCGACAAATACGCCAAGCTCGAGGCCCAGTGCGAGGATTTCGAGGTCCTCATGGATATGGGCGAAGAGGATGAGGACATGGCCGAGGAGGTCCCCGGAGCGTTCGAGGCGCTCACCAAGGCCGTTGAGGAATTCCATCTCGCGGCGCTTCTGACCGGCCCCTACGACAGCGCGAACGCCGTGCTTTCGCTCCACGCGGGCGCGGGCGGCACCGAGGCGCAGGATTGGGTCAGCATGCTCTACCGCATGTACGTCCGCTACTGCGAGCGCATGGGCTATACCGTAAAGGAACTGGATCTTCTGGACGGCGAGGAAGCGGGCATAAAGTCCGTCACGTTCGAGGTCCAGGGCGAAAACGCCTACGGTTATCTGAAGGCCGAAAAGGGCGTCCACAGGCTCGTACGCATTTCCCCCTTCGATTCCTCCGGCAGGAGGCACACCTCTTTCGCCTCGCTCGACGTCACGCCGATACTTACCGAGGACGATAACTCCATCGAGATAAAGCCCGAGGATATCAGGATCGATACTTATAGATCCGGCGGCGCGGGCGGCCAGAACGTCAATAAGGTCTCGTCCGCCATCCGCATAACGCATTTCGCGACGGGCATAGTCGTTCAGTGCCAGAACGAGAGGAGCCAGCTCCAGAACAAGGAAGTCGCGATGCGCATACTTAAGGGCAAGCTCATCGAGATCCGCGAGCGCGAGCGCATGGAAAAGATGGCCGACATAAAGGGCGAGCTCAAGAAGATCGAATGGGGCAGCCAGATCCGCTCCTACGTATTCCAGCCCTATACCATGGTCAAGGATCACCGCACCGGCTGCGAGACCGGCAATATCCAGGCCGTGATGGACGGCGAGATCGACGAGTTCATACATCAGTATCTGATAAAGATGTGATAAGACAAACGAAAACCCGCTTAATAAAGCGGGTTTTTTTGTTATTCGTTGATCGTTATTCCGGATCGTATCTTCCGAGCTCCTCGGAGACCTTCTCGAGGATCTCGTTACGCTCGGCCTCGGTCAAAAGGGGCGGACCGTTTTTCTCCTCTTCGGCGGCCTTCAGCGCGGCTTCTCTGGCCTGGTCCTCGCGCAGAAGGCGCATGAAGCCGGCGGTGATTATGCCCGAGGGGAGCGCGATTATCGCGATGCCGAACATGGACGATATTATCGTCACCGCCCGTCCGACGCTCGTTACCGGGGTGATATCGCCGTAGCCCATCGTGGTGAGGGACACCGTCGCCCAATAGACCGCGTCGAGGAAGTTATCGAAAAGATCCGGCTCAACGTTGAATATGACGAGCGCGGAGACGACGATATAGCCGAACGCGAGCATCAGAACGGTTATGAGGGGCTTCTTCTCGATGGTGAATACGTCCCTTATCATGTTGATGCTCTTGGAATACCGCACCGCCTTGAAAACGCGGAAAACACGGAGCGTCCTCAAAAGGCGGAATACCTTCAGCACGCGGAAAGCGCCCGCGACGGCTGAAATGGAGGGCAGTATGCACAGAAGGTCGATCAGCGCCATGGGGGTTATCGGGTAGAGGACGAAGGACAGCGCGCCCTTTTTGAGCTTGAGGTCGGCCGTCCAGATCCTCAGCAGATAATCGATTATGAATATTACGACCGCGATCTTTTCGAATACGACGAAGGCGGCGTATTCCGTTTTGAACGCGAGCGGAACGAGGCTCAGCACTATCACGATCATCATGAATACGTCGTAGACGTTGGAGAGCCTGTCGTCCTCCTTGGCGGTCTCAATTATCTCGAATATGCGTTTTCTCATATCGCCTGCCGTGAGCAAAAGTCAAGGGGGATGCGCCGCATCCCCCGTTTTTTACGCCCTCAGTTCCGCGCCGAGGCGGAATTTGAGGCTCTTCAGAATGGCGTTGACCGCCTGGCCGATCTCCTCGTCGGTAAGGGTGTGATCGTCGGAACGGAGCTGGAACGTGAACGCCATGCTCTTCTTCCCGAAGGGGATGCCCTTATCGCCGGGAAGCTTGGGCCTGTAGACGTCGAACACGCGGACGTTCTCGACGAGCACCCTCGCCTTGGCGGAGGCGATGACGTCTATGACCTGCTGCGCCTCCATGCCGTCGTCAACGATCAGCGCAAGGTCGCGCTGCACGGCGGGATATTTGGGCAGGGGCTTATACTTCTTCTGCCTTGCGATATGACGGCGGAGCGCCGCGAAATCGAGTTCGGCGATATAGGCCTCGGCGGAGACCTCGAACGCGCGCCTAACCTTGGGATGGACGGCGCCGATCTCGCCAAGCTTCTCGCCCGAGACGGTGATGACCGCCTTCTGCGTGGGATGCAGATAGGGGGAACCGCCCTTTTCGAACCTGACGTCCTCGAGGCCCAGCTTTTCGAACAGCTCCTCGAGCGTGCCCTTAAGGGTGAAGAAATCCTCGTCCTGACCGAAGTGGATGACGCCGAGCAGCTTCCTCTCCTCGGGAAGATCGGCGTTGTCGAAATGGACGTTGCCCACCTCGAAGAAGCGGCCGAAGCCCGTCTTGCGGTTGAGGTTCAGCGCGGCGGCCCGGAGGAGCCCGCCTGCAAGCTCGGTGCGCATGAGGCTCTGATCCTCACCGAAGGGATTCATGAGGCGGACGGTCTTCCTGCGCTCGTCGTCCTCTTCGAGCATGAGGGAGTCGAGCTCGGCGGGGGAGATGAAGTTGTAATTGTAGAGCTCAAGGCATCCGAGGGCGGCCATGGTATCCTTTATCCTGTCCTCGTCGCGGAAGGACTCGCCTACGCGGCCGCGGAAGGTGTCGCCCCGCATGAGCGTGGGAGCGATGTTCGTGTATCCGTAGAGCCTGCCGACCTCCTCGGCGATGTCCCAGTCGGTCTCGATGCCCTTTTCGATATCGGTGCGGAAATGGGGCACCTTTATGCGGAGCGTATCGCAGACGGCCTCTGCGGGGATATTGATGGAGCCGAGCAGCTCGACCATTTTGCCGGAGGAGAGGTTCGTGTTCAGTATCTCGTTGATGTGGGAAACGGAGGCGTCGACCTCCTTCTCCATAAGATCGGCGGAGCAGACGTCTATCATGCCGCCCATTACCCTGCCGGCGTGGAGCTCTTCTACGAGCTCTATCGCGCGGTTGAGGGCAAGCTCGGCGTTGACGGGCTCGACGCCCTTTATGAATCTCGCGGCGGAATCCGTCACGTGGCGGAGCTTCCTTGCGGTGGACCTAATGTTCTCGGGACGGAAGACCGCGCTCTCGAAGAGCGTCGCCTTGGTCTCGGGGGTGATCTCGCTGTTGAGGCCGCCCATGACTCCCGCAACGCCGACGCCCTTTACGGGATCGGCAATGAGGAGCATATCGGAGCTCATAACGCGCTCCTTGCCGTCAAGGGTGTAGACGACCTCGTCCTGCTTCGCGTTGCGGACGACGATGTGGTTTTCCGCCACGCAGGCAAGATCGAAGGCGTGCATGGGATGGCCGTACTCCACCAGCACGAGGTTGGTGATATCGACTATGTTGTTTATGGGCCTCATGCCGACGGCGCGGAGCTTCCTCTGCATCCACAGGGGAGAGGGCTCTATCTTTAGGTCGGTAACGACCCTCGCGCAGTACCTCGGGCAGAGGTAGGGGTTCTCGACGGTGACCTGCGCGACGTCGCGGCAGTCGCCGTATCCCGTTACGACCTCGGGGACGGGCTCGCTGAAGGGCTTGCCGAGCGCAGCGGCCGCCTCGCGGCAGATGCCTATTATCGACTGACAGTCGGGACGGTTGGGGGTGAGCTCGATATCGAAAATGCAGTCGTCGAGATCGAGGGCCTCCTGTATGCGCTGGCCGTTCGGGTGCGGCTCTGCGAACACCATAACGCCGCCGTTTTCACAGCCGGGGTATTCGACGTTGGTAATGCCCAGCTCCTCGTTCCCGCAGAACATGCCCGCGGAGGCCACGCCGCGCATCTTGGTGGGATGGATCACGAGGCCTCCCGTGAGCGTGGCGTTATCCAAAGCTACGGGGACCTGATCGCCGACCTTGACGTTCACCGCGTTGGTGACTATCTGAAGGGGCTCGGCCCTGCCGACGTCGACCATGCAGACGCGGAGCTTATCGGCGTTGGGATGGGGCTCTATAGCGGTTATCTCGCAGACGTAAACGCCGTCGATGCCGTCCATCTCGGGGATTATCTCGGCCACCTCGAAGCCGCGAAGGAGCATCCTTTCGGAGAATTCCTCGGGCGTAACGGTGAAATCAACGTATTCTTTAAGCCATTTGAGCGGAAGTTTCATATTGCTTTCTCCTTTGCATTATTTGAACTGGGAAAGGAATCTGCCGTCGCCCTCGTAGATGAGGCGGATGTCGCTTATGCCGTACTTGAGGCAGACGACGCGGTCGACTCCGACGCCCCAGGCGAATGCGCGCCACTCGTCGGGGCTCTTGCCGCAGTTCTCTATCTCATGCGGGTTCGTGATGCCGCAGCCCATTATCTCCATCCAGCCCGTGCCCTTGCAGGAGGAACAGCCCTTGCCGCCGCAGATGGTGCAGGAGATGTCGACCTCGGCCGAGGGCTCCGTGAACGGGAAGTAGCTGGGGCGCAGACGGGATTCGATATTCTCGCCGAACACGGCCTTGACGAACGAATCGATCGTCCCCTTGAGATCGGCGAGCGAAACGTTCCTGTCGACCACAAGGCCCTCCATCTGCATGAATACGGGGCTGTGGGAGGCGTCGGGTTCGTCCACGCGGAAGCACCTGCCGGGTATTACGAGGCGGAACGGCAGATCGAGCGTCTTCAGCGCCCTCGCCTCGCAGGGGGAGGTGTGCGTCCTGAGGAGGACCTTGTCGTTCACGTAGAAGGTATCCTGCATGTCCCTCGCGGGATGGTTGGGAGGCAGGTTCAGAAGCGTGAAGTTGTACTCGTCGTACTCGACCTCGGGGCCCTCGAACGTGGTGAAGCCGAGGCCCACCAGCGCGTCCCTTATCTCGCGGTAGACGAGCGTAAGGGGATTGAGCGCCCCCATGGGAACGGCGCGCCTTTTGCCGGGAAGGGTGACGTCGATCGACTCCTTCTCTATCTTGACGCGCTCTGCAATCTCGGCAAGAGCGGCCTTGCGCTCCTCGAATTTCTCGGCGAGCTCCTGCTTTACGGCGTTGGCGCGCTTGCCCATCTCGGCCCTCTCCTCGGCGGAGAGCTTGCCCATCGTGCGCAGGATGGCGGTCAGCTTGCCGCCCCTGCCCAGTACGGAGGTCGAAAGCTCGGCAAGCTCCTCGGAGCTCGTGATCTTCTCAAGCTCCCGCATAGCGGCTTCGCGTATCTCGCGCAGTTCTTCGAACATTGTTCTCTATCTCCTTTCGGTGATCCGTTTATTTGCAAATAAAAAATCGCCCTTCCCTCAATAGGGACGGACGAAGCCCGTGGTACCACCCCGGTTCGCATGGAAAACCATGCCTCATTGACGCGGTAACGGGCGCACCCGTCGGCGGCTACGCATCGGAACGACTTCACTGCCGAGGCTCCGGGGCGAACTATATGCGGTCCCTCATTGGCGCGCTCGCAGCAAATGCGCGCCTCTCTGAAAAATCGTCGCCGCTTTTCCCTTTCAAAGCCTGTACGGGTACTGATTTTAGCAGAACGCTCGGGCTTTGTCAACCGGAAAATGGCGGATTTCACGCCCGCAGAGGAACTTTTTTTCCTTTATTATGGCAGTTGCAATCGTATGACCTATGTTGTATAATTAGATGATATGAAGAACATGGGGGAAAATCGCAATAAGCGGGCGGATCTGGGTGCGCTGGGCACTTTGATCGAAAAACGGAAGGACGGATCCTTCCGCGAGATCCTCGACGATTGGCGCTGGATATTCACTTATACCAAGCGTCATAAGTTTGCCGTACTGTTTTACACGGTGCTGGGCGTATTGAGCACGACCATGGGCATAGTCGCGAGCGTCGCGGGGAAGTATCTTATCGATATCATCGTCGGCTACCAGACCTCAAAGCTCGGCCTCCTCATCGCCATTATCCTCGGCAGCGCGGCCTCGTCCCTTATCTTCTCGAACCTTATCAGCAGGCTTTCCGCAAAGATCTCGATCGACATCAACAACGACATTCAGGCGGATATCTTCGACCGCATAATCGACGTGGACTGGAAGGCCATAAGCGAGTATTCCAGCGGCGATCTGCTCAACCGCTTCAACAGCGACGTCAGCACCGTCAGCAAGAACGCCATAAGCTGGCTGCCCTCCATAATAATCTCCATCTACAACTTCGCCGCAACGTTCGCGGTAATATGGCATTACAACAAGATAATGAGCCTCATCGCCTTCGCGAGCGCTCCCGTTATGCTCGTGATGAGCAGATACTTCATCAGGAAGCAGAGGGAGTACGCCAAGAAGGTCAAGGAGACGGGAAGCCGAATGATGGGCTTCGAGGTGGAGACCTTCTATAATTTCGATACTATCAAGTCCTTCGGCGTAATGAACGTCTTCGGAAAGAAGCTGCGCGACTGGCAGCATAAGATGAAGGACATCAGCCTCGAATACAACCTGTTCACGATCAAGACCAACGTGTTCATGTCGGTGCTCGGGCTTCTCGTTCAGTACGGCGCGTTCGGCTACTGCCTGTTCCTGCTGTGGACTCAGCAGATCACCTACGGCACGATGACGCTCTTCCTCGCGCAGAGGGCAAGGCTGTCCAACGCTTTCAACAGTCTTATCGGTATCGTGCCCTCCTTCCTGACGAGCTCTGTCTCCGCGCACCGCATACGCGAGATAATCGATCTGCCCAGGGAGAGGCATCTTGCGGAAAGCAGCAAGCTTGTCGAGCTTGCCGACGGCGGCTTCGAGGTCAGGATGGACGGCGTCAGCTTCGCCTACGTCGAGGATAAGCAGGTCATCGTCGATTCCGCTTTCAAGGCTGCCCCCGGCGAGATTGTCGCGATAATCGGCCCCTCGGGCGAAGGAAAGACGACCATGATCCGCCTTCTGCTCGGGCTCATAAGGCCCGATTCCGGCGTGACGTTCCTCAGGGCGAACGAGGGGACCGAGGTGCAGATGAACGCGGACAGCCGACTGATGTTCTCATACGTTCCGCAGGGCAACACGATGCTCTACGGTACCGTCGCCGAGAATATGCGCCTCGTAAAGGAGAACGCGACCGACGAGGAGATAATCAACGCCCTTAAGGTAGCCTGCGCTTGGGACTTCATTTCCAAGCTTCCCGATACGATCAACTCCAAGGTCGGCGAGCGCGGCAAGGGCTTCTCCGAGGGCCAGGCGCAGAGGCTCGCCATAGCGAGGGCGGTTCTGAGGGACGCGCCCATACTGCTTCTGGACGAGGCGACCTCGGCGCTCGACGTTGCGACCGAGCGGGAGGTGCTGAGGAATATTATTGGGGAACACCCCAACAAGACCTGCATAGTCACCACGCACAGACCGACGGTGCTTTCCCTCTGCAAGCGCGTTTACCGCGTTATGGAGGGCAAGGTCACCGAGCTTGACGAAGAGGAATCCGCTAAGGCGGCTATGGATTTTTGACCGATGACAGATATTCATTCGCACATACTCCCGGGGGTCGACGACGGCTCCCAGAGCCTTGAGGAGTCGCTTGAAATGCTCTTCATGGCGGCGGAAAGCGGCGTAGAAACGATAGTCGCCACGCCGCACTGCAATATCCCCGGGGAATATGAAAACTACGTCTCTCCCGAGATCGACGGGCTGTTCATGTACCTGAAGGAGGAGGCGAGGCGCCGCGGGGCGCCGATAAAGCTCCTCTACGGCATGGAGATATTCGCCACCGAAGATCTGCCCGAGCTCCTTGAAAAGGGGCGGGCGAGAACGCTGAACGGAACGAAGTACTTCCTTACCGAATTCTCCTTCGGAGAGGATCCGTATTTCTGCGCGGACGTGCTTAGACGCTGCCGGGATAAGGGCTTCATACCGGTGATAGCCCATCCGGAAAGGTACGTCTTCGTGCAGGACGATCCGCAGACCGCGTTCGAATGGTGCGTCTCGGGCTGCGCTCTGCAGGTCAACAAGGGAAGCCTGTTGGGCAGGTTCGGATACCGGGCGCAGAGAACCGCAGAGCTTTTGATAGATCACGGGCTCGCCGCCTGCGTCGCGAGCGACGCTCACGGAAGCGTGAGCAGGACCACGCACATGGGCGAGATCAGGGAACATCTTACTGAAAACCTCGGGCATGAATACGCGCGGCTGCTCCTAAGGGAGAATCCCTCGCGCATACTTGCCGGAAAGGAACTCTTGGGTTATGAACCGATACCGTTTATCTGATAACGTTTCAAGGGAAGGAGGGAACGCCTTATGATGAAAAAGGTCAGGATAGCGATAGTCGTCTTCTTTATCGCGGTCACCGTCGTTTTCGGCACGCTGACGATAAGGAGGCGCCTTACCACCGATTACCGCGCTCCGGTCATCAAGGCGGATTCCGATACGCTCATCGTGAGCATATCCGCTACGGATGAAGACCTTTTGAAGGGCATGACCGCGTACGACAATATCGACGGCGACGTCACCGATAAGCTCGTCGTGGAGTCCAAGGGCAAATTCGTTTCCAAGGGTACGCTTCACGTCACCTACGCAGCTTTCGACAGCAACCGAAACGTCGCAACGAAGACCCGCGAGGTCATTTACGTCGACTACGTTTCGCCGCATTTCCACCTGTATTCGCCTTTGAGATACCCCGCGAGCAGCACGGGAACGGATTATCTTGAAAACATGACCGCGGAGGACTGCCTTGACGGCAGCCTCAAGAAGCAGATAAAGGTCAGCCTCGGCAAGGCGATCGCGGTCAGCGGCACTGTGATGCATATGCCCATGGACGTGCAGGTCACCAACAGCTGCGGCGACACCGCCGTGCTGGAGCTCACCGTGAGCCTTGAGGATTATTCCGAATACAGCAAGCCCGTGCCCGCGCTTCGCGAGTACATAGTTTATGTACCAAAGGGCGGCGCCATAGATCTGCGCTCGTTCATCACGGGCGTATGGTCCGCCGGAGTCACACGCGATTTCTCGTATTATCGCGTGAATCCCGACAGCGACATATATGTTTACGAAAACGGCCTCGATCTTAACGTTCCCGGCATATACGAGGTCACGTACAGCCTTATCCGCGGAGAGGGCGAGGAGCAGGGCAATACGACTTTGATCGTGATAGTGGAGGATTGAACATGGATAACGAGAACAATTCCGCAAGCCTCCTCGATAAGATAAACCTGTACAGCATATTCAGGGACATACTGCGCAATCTCTGGGCGATAGCGCTCTTTGCAGCCGCAGTCGCGATGCTCGTCAACCTCAACGACCACAGGAAGCTGGAGAACACCTATTCGACCAAGGCGACGTTTGCCGTCACCTCGAGAACGTCCGGCAACTACGCGTACAGCAACCTTACGGCCGCCTCCACTATGGCGACCAGCTACTCAAACATCCTCAACAGCAGCCTGCTGAAAAAGAAGGTCTGCAAGGATCTCGGGGTGTCGAGCTTCAACGCCACCATGTCCGCCGGCGTTATAAAGGACACCAACCTGATGACGCTCCGCGTGACGTCGGACACCCCCTGGAACGCGTTCAGCATAACCAAGTCGGTCATGAAGAACATCTCGGAGCTGACCAACTACGTTTCGAGCGACATGGTAATGGAGGTGCTGCAGGAGCCTTCCGTGCCCACCGCGGCGAATCTTGCTACCACTTCCCGCCGGCATATGATCAAGATAGGCCTCATTGCGGGCGCGGCGATGACACTCGTATTCGCGTTCCTCTCCTACAAGAAGGATACGATCAAGCGCGAGGATGATATCGCCGAGAAGCTCGATTCCGAGGCGCTGGGCGTGCTTTACAATTACAGGAGCAGAAGGACGAAGAAGAGCGGGACCGTACTCAGGAGAAAAACAAAGCTGCTCGTGACGGAGGTCACGGCGGGATTCGAATTCGTCGAGCGGTTCAAGAAGATCGCCGCGCTCATATCCTCCAAGGCGCAGAAGCAAGGCGCGAAGGTCATCGTCATTACCAGCGTGTTCGAGCACGAGGGCAAATCCACCGTCTCCTCCAACATCGCGCTCTCGCTCGCCCAACAGAACCACAAGGTGCTTTTGATAGACGGCGACCTCAGGCGCCCGACTCTGAACAGCATTTTCCTCGAAAACGGGGAGGAGGCCAAGGCCTCGCCCGACGATATCCTCGAGGGAAGGATCACCGCGCTGGATCCCTCCGTGCTGGATGAGAGCCACGGTCTGCATCTCTTGCTGAACGACACGAATTATTCGAATTCCACGGATATCGTTTCCTCGAAGGGGATGGAGGATCTCATCGCCCTTGCAAGAAGGGAATACGAATTCATCGTTATCGATACGCCGCCCATGTCCCTTATGGCGGACGCGGAGGTTTTCGCCGACATGTCCGATATGAGCGTGCTCGTCATCAATTACGATATGATACCCGCTCCGGACATCAACGACGCCATTGATTCCCTGAGGGGCTGCCGCGCCAAGTTCGAGGGCTGCATCCTCAACAGGGTGCGCACGCTTCCGTTTGAGCGCCGCGCGGTGGTAGGCTACGGCGGTTACGGCAGATACGGCCGCTACGGCAATTACGGCAGGTACGGCAAATACGGCCGCTACGGCAAATACGGCCGTTACGGCAATTACGGCAATTACGGTCACTACGGCCATTACGCATACGACGACCAAAGCGGCAGCGAAAAGGTCGGGGAGTGAGGAAGCGTATGAACGAACAGAATTCCAAAAACGAGCAGGAACTCGAAAAAACGAACGCCCTTGCCCTGGTCAGGGATCTGCTCCGCAGCTTCCGCAGGCTGTGGCTGCTCGTGCTTGCGCTGACGGTCGGCGTGGCCGCGCTGTTCTATTTCAGGACGACGAGCAGATACACGCCCCGATACGTCGCCGAGGTCACAGTCTCTGTCGAGCTCGTGAACGGCGGGACTTACGCCAACAGGACGACCGCCGAGCAGATGGGCGCGATATTCCCCTACATACTGTCGAGCGGCGCGCTTTCCGACGTTATCGCCGCAGATATGGGCACGAAGGGCGTTCCCGGTTCCATTTGGGCGAACAACATTAAAGGAACGAACCTGCTTACGATAAGCGCGAGCTCATCGAATCCCGAGACCGCGTACAGGATAGTTCAGTCCGCTCTGAAGAGCTACCCCGAGGTAGCGCAGTACGTTGTCGGGCAGACCGCGTTCACCGTCATCGACGACGGGGGCATCCCCTCCGATACCGGCCGCACCGCGGTGGTGCGCGGATCGCTCAAAAAGGGCGCGCTGATAGGCCTTGCGATAGGCCTTGCGATAGTCGTGCTCCGCGCGCTCACGTTCCGCACCATCAGCTCCGAGGAGGAACTGAAATCCATTCTCAATGTCGACTGCCTCGGCACGCTCCCCGTTTGCAGCAGGAAGCACCGCAGGAAGGACGAGAGGAGCGAGATCAACATACTCTACGACTCCAACAGGGGCAATTACATAGAGGCGATGCGCCTCATAAGGACAAGGCTCGAGCGCCGCATGGAGGACGGGAAGAAGGTCGTCATGGTGACGAGCTCCGTCGCGGGCGAGGGCAAATCCACCGTCGCGGCGAATCTTGCGATCTCTATGGCGCTGAAGGGCAAAAAGGTCATACTCGTCGACTGCGACCTGAGGAATCCTTCCGTCGGCAACATATTCGATCTTCGTGAAAGCTGCCCAGGCCTCGTCGCCGTTCTGGACGGCAAGGTCAGGCTGGAGGAAGCCTTGTATGAGATCAGCAACGACGGCGAAAGGACGGGGCTCACGCTGCTGCCCGGCGCGGACAAGGCGTCCAACCTCGTCGAGATACTCGGCAGTCAGAAGATGAAGGATCTGATCGAAAGGCTAAAGGAAATGGCGGATATAGTCGTTCTCGATACGCCTCCCTCCGCTGTGCTCGTCGACGCGGCGATGCTCGTCAAACACGTCGATACGATCGCCTACGTCATTATGTGCGATTACGCCAGAAGGCGCTACATAATGGACGGCGTTCAGGAGCTCTCCGGCAGCGGAACGCCCGTCGCCGGCTGCATACTCAACGGCGGCAGAGCCCATTCGAGCGGCTACGGCTATTACGGCTACTACGGCAAGTACGGCTACGGCAAATACGGCTACGGCAAGTACGGCTACGGCAAGTACGGCTACGGCGGCTACGGCCACTACTACGGCTACGGAAGCGAAAACAAGAAAAAGAAATAACAGCCAAGGAGCGGGAGAAGCCCCGGGGAGAGACTTTATGGAAAAGGAAAACCGAAGCAATGGCAAAAGACCTGCCGCGCAGGGCTTCTATAACCGCGTCGTTAAGCGTTTCTTCGATATCGTGATTTCCGGCGCCGCTTTGATATTGCTTTCCCCGCTGATGCTGATAACCGCGATTCTCGTAAGGCTGACGTCCGAAGGCCCCGCTGTTTTCAAACAGAAGAGGCTCGGAAGAGGCGCCCGGGAATTCACCATCTACAAATTCCGCACTATGCGCGTCAACAGCGAGCATACCGGCTCCGGAGTTTACAGCGACAACAGCGATCCGCGAATGACGGGGATCGGCAAGCTGCTCCGCAAGACCTCGATAGACGAGCTGCCGCAGCTTGTAAACATACTTCGCGGGGATATGTCCCTGATCGGTCCGAGGCCGCCTTTGACGTATCACCCCTGGCCGGTTGAGGAGTACACGAAGGAGCAGCTGAGGATGTTCGAGGTAAGGCCCGGCATCACCGGCTGGGCGCAGGTCCACGGCAGAAAGGACGTCGAGTGGCATAAGCGCATCGAACTCAACACGTGGTACGTCGATCACGTTTCCCTGCCCCTGGATATTAAGATACTGTTCGTAACGATAGGCAAGGTGTTCACCAACGCAGACAACGAAAACAAGGGCGCGACCGTCGTCAAGGACCAAAACACGACCGAAGGCTGATCAGCCGAAGGAGGCTTCTATGCTGAAACTGATGTACATCACAAACAGGCCCGAGATCGCACAGATAGCGGAATCCGCGGGAGTGGACCGCATATTCGTCGATATGGAGTTCATCGGCAAGGATGAGCGCCAGAAGGGCATGGATACCGTGAAGTCCCACCACACGGTGCAGGACGTTATCAACGTAAAGCAAAGCGTTGAAAGGGCGGAGGTGCTCGTCCGCATAAACCCGATCCACGACGAGCTTCCGGACTATTTCTCCTCAAAGGACGAGATAAACGCCGTGGTCGCGGCGGGCGCGGATATAATAATGCTTCCGTTCTTCAAAACCGTGGACGAGGTAAAAACCTTCCTCCGCCTTGTGAACGGCAGAGCCAAAACGATGCTCCTGCTCGAAACGCCCGAGGCGGTCGAAGCGGTGGATGAAATACTGAAGCTCCCCGGCATTGACGAGATACATATAGGCCTCAACGATCTCAGCATCGGCTACGGGCGCAAGTTCATGTTCGAACTCCTGGCCGACGGCACCGTGGAGCAGCTTTGCTTCAAATTCCGCAAAAAGGGCATCCCCTTCGGATTCGGCGGGATCGCTTCGGTCGGCAAGGGGATACTGCCTTCGGATTACATAATAAAGGAGCATTACAGGCTCGGGTCGAGCTGCGTAATACTGTCAAGAAGCTTCTGCGACGTCACGAAGCTGCATCATATTGGAATCATCAACGCCACGTTTATCAGGGGCGTGCGCAAGATACGCGACCTGGAGCGTGAGTGCGAAAAGCACAGCAGCTACTTCTTCGAGAACGAAAAGGAGCTCGTGCGCCTCGTAGATCTCATCAGCAAAGGAGTCGATCTATGAACCTGCTGATAACGGGCGCTTGGCAGGGCGCGAAGGAGCATATCGAAGAGCTTGCCGAGCGCGGGCACGCTGTCTCGTTCCTTCAGCAGGAAAAGGACGCGCTCCCCTGCGAGCCCGAATGGGTGGAGGGCGTGGTCTGCAACGGATTGTTCCTTTATCACCCCATCGAGACGTTCCCGAATCTGCGCTTCATACAGCTCACCAGCGCCGGCTTCGACCGAGTCGACATGGACTGCGTGCTCGAGCGCGGGATAGAGATACACAACGCGAGGGGCGTTTACAGCATCCCCATGGCGGAATTCGCGGTTTCGGGAGTGCTGCAGCTCTATAAGCAGGCCGATTTCTTCAGGGAGAACCGGAAGGCCCGCAGATGGGAAAAGCATCGCGGCCTCGTCGAGCTTTACGGCAAGAAGGTCGTTATAATAGGATGCGGCAGCGTGGGCTCCGAGTGCGCGAAAAGGTTCCGCGCTTTCGGGTGCCGGGTCGTCGGCATCGACGTTTTCCCGAGGAAGGACGAAGCTTTCGACGCCATGCTCCCGCTTGAAAGCCTCGACGATATGCTGCCTGAAGCCGACGTGCTGCTTCTGACGGTCCCGCTTACGAAGGAAACGGAGCATCTTATGAACAGCCGCCGTCTGGGGCTGCTCAAAAAGACCGCGGTGGCGGTGAACATCTCCCGCGGGAAGGTGCTTGACGAACGCGCCCTTTGCGATATGCTCCTCGAGGGCGGCATCGCCGGAGCTGTTCTGGACGTTTTCGAGACCGAACCACTCCCCGAGGATTCGCCCCTCTGGGACGCGCCGAACCTTATCGTCACCCCGCATAACAGCTTTGTCGGCGACGGGAACGGGGAGAGGCTGAATGGGTGCATCTTTGATAATCTTGACAGCGGAGTATTAATATGATCAGAAGGCTAAAAACGGTCCTATCAGGAATCACCAGCCGAATAGGCGAGAACCATTTAAGGCATGTCCACAACAGGATGGCTTTATCCAGTTTAAGTGAGCATGATTGTTGGCTGGCAGATTACTTCAGGCAGGGGATGGCGCGACACAGCAAATAAGTACTTTAGAGAGTGGATATAGTACGCTCCATGAAATAGTTGCTTTTAGAAAATGGTGCGAAGAAATAGAATACAGAGATGAATGATTGGAAAGAAAAAATCTACACATACGGATATCTCCTGACGAATGACGCGGAGACGGCGCTTTCTCGTCTTCCGATGTTGAACGGATGGCGTCGGGAGCAGATCGGCGGATTCACCCTGTTTGTTCATCCGGAGCAGAAGTTCTATTGCTTCAAGACCGATGAACGGGTTTACCTGCTCGTCGGACATGCGTACGAGCCGTTCTCTATGAAGTCGGATGAAAACGACATTTTGGAGCAGCTTGCATCTCTTGAACTCGGATCGGAAGCATACAGGGATTCTTTCGATCGGCTTACCGGCGTTTTCTTTTACGCGGTCATCGAAGACGGTTCCGTTACTGCGACCTGCGACTGCGCGGGTATGCTTGGCGCAAACTATGCGTTGATCGGCGGCGCTACAGTATTCTGCGCATACAGCCGGATGATAGCGGATATCTACGGTCTGAATGAGGATCCGTACGTTTCAAAGCTGAAAAGATCGAGGTTGTTTCACTGGTACGGATGGTATCTGCCGGGAGATCTGACTCCGTATCCGGAGGTAAAACGTATAATTCCGAATACGGAAGTTCGGATCGATGATACTTGTACGATCAACAGATTCTATCCGCGAAAGGCATATTCGGAGGTCAGCGAAAAGGATTATGACGCACTGGCAGCCAGGATCTGTTCGATAATGAACAACAATCTGAGATTGATCGCAAAGAAATGGGCCGACCCGTCGATATCTCTTACGGGCGGCACCGACAGCAAAACAACTCTTGCATGCGCAAAGGGCGTGCAGGAAAGATTCTCCTATTTCAGTTATATTTCCCTCCCGCGCGAGGAGACCGACGCTTTGGCCGCTAAAAGAATCTGCGAATCGCTCGGGCTCGATCATAGGATCTACCGGATAGATACGGAGCCTTCTCATCACGAGGATTACAAGGAGGTTTCCGATCTTCTTGAACGGCATTATGCTTTCCTGGGCAAGGCGAATTCGAACGATATCTGCAAAAGAATAGCGCTGAAAGAACAGTTCGAATTCGACGTCGAAGTGAAATCCTGGGTCTCGGAAGTGGCAAGGGCGAGCCGATACAAAAAATACGGCAGAAAGTCTTTTCCGAAGAAGATCCGCCCGCGCATGCTGACTTCGATGTACAAGCTTTTTGCGTTCGATCGCGGCAACGCGGTTAGGACGGATAAAAGATTCAGAGCATATCTGGCCGATTCCGGACTCAGCCGGGCAATTGGTGAAACCGGCTACCCCTGGACAGAGTTCTTCGTTTGGGAGATAGTGTTCGGAGGCTGGGGAAGCCTTGCTTTGACCGGAGAGCATATGCTGACGAACGAGATAACGGTGCCATATAACAACAGGGCTCTTCTGGATATGATGCTCCGTACGCCTCTTGAAAAAAGGATACACGACGATCTTCATAAGGACATGATCCGCCTTATGGATGATCGTATCGAGAAGCTCGGCATCCACGTTGTAAACGGGAACGAAACCAAAACTCGCGAATTTTTGGAACGCGCATATTTTAGCTTGAATAATCTGCTTCCCTGGTAACGGGAACAGAACGAGTGACCAGAAGGAGTATTTCTTATGAAGATCCTCTACACCGCAACCGTATTGAGCCACATCTGCCAGTTCCATCTGCCGCACATGAAGATGCTGCAGGAGAAGGGCTGGGAGGTCCACGTAGCCGCGCACGACAACCTCGCCGTCAAAAACGGCCTTGCGCTCAAATACTGCGATAAGTTCATAGAGATGCCCTTTGACCGCTCTCCCAAGAGCCCGAACAACGTGAAGGCGTATAAAAAGCTCAAGGAGCTGCTCGCAAAGGAGCATTATGACGTGATCCTCTGCAATACTCCCATGGGCGGCGTCGTCACGAGGCTCGCGGCTAAAAAGGCGAGGAAGCAGGGTACGAAGGTCATTTACATGGCGCACGGCTTCCATTTCTTCAAGGGTGCGCCGAAGACAGGATGGCTGATCTATTATCCGATAGAGAAGCACATGGCGAAATACTGCGACCTGATAATCACCGTCAACGAGGAGGACTACGCGCTTGCGAAGGAGCGCTTCGGGAACCGCACGAGGATAGCGCATATCCACGGAGTCGGCGTCGACGAGGAGCGTTACCATCCCGCGTCCGAGGCCGAACAGCGCGCTATGCGCGAGGCGGAGGGCCTTTCCCCGGACGATTTCGTTATACTCTGCACCGGCGAGCTGAACGGGAACAAGAATCAGAAGACGCTCGTTTCCGCCGCCGCGCAGCTTAAGGACAGGATACCCGGCCTCAAGGTGCTGCTTGCGGGCAACGGCCCCTCGGAGCAGGAGCTTCGCGCACAGATAGCTTCCCTGGGCCTGCAGGATACGGTCAGGCTCCTCGGCTACCGCACAGATCTTGAACGCGTGACGCCGGCGGTCGATCTCGTCGTCTCGTGCAGCTTCCGCGAGGGGATGCCCCTCAATATTATCGAGGCGATGCTTTGCAAAAAGCCCGTCGTGGCCTCGCATAACCGCGGGCACGACGAACTGGTCGAGGACGGCAGGACGGGGTATCTGGTGGATCCCGATGACGTCGACGGATTTGCGGACGCGATCGCGGAGCTCGCCGCAAACCCCGAAGAAAGAACGTCGTTCGGCGAGAGCGCATTTGAAAGGGCAATACCGTATTCCGTCGGCGAGGTCAAGCGGGAGCTTGGAGAGATCCTGACAGAGTCGGCGTGATACCACAAGAAAGACAAAAAAACCAATTGTTTTAAACTATTTTCAGAGTCTGAGAAAGGACAGCGTATGCAGGCAATTATACTGGCAGCCGGTATGGGGAAGCGAATGAAAGAGCTAACTGCCAATCGAACAAAATGTATGGTAGAGGTCAACGGAGTCCGTTTGATAGACAGGATGCTGCGTCAGCTGGATGGGCGAGGCCTCACCAGGATCGTCATAGTGGTTGGATATGCGGGGCAGGACCTTATGGATCATGTGAATTCTCTGAAGGTCGGTACACCGATCACGTTTGTTGAGAATCCGATCTATGATCGAACCAATAATATCTACTCTCTGAAGCTTGCAAAGGACTACCTCTGCCTTGAGGATACGCTTTTGTTTGAATCCGATATCATATTTGAGGATGCAGTGCTGGACGAACTGTTAAACGATCCGAGGCCGACGCTTGCTTTAGTTGACAAGTATGAGAGTTGGATGGACGGTACATGTGTAAAAATCAACACGGACGATACGATATCGTCATTCGTTCCGGGCAGGCAGTTTACATTCGAGGAAATACCGGAGTATTATAAGACTGTCAACATTTATAAGTTCAGTAAGGACTTTTCCGTTCATCAATACGTGCCTTTCCTTGAAGCGTACGTTGAAGCGCTCGGCAACAATGAGTATTATGAGCAGGTGCTGCGCGTCATCACGATGCTGGATGGTTCCGAGCTCCGCGCGAAAAGACTGAATGGTGAAAAATGGTACGAGATCGACGATATCCAGGATCTCGATATAGCCGAGTCCATGTTCAATCCGGATGAAGATGAGAAGCTTCGTATGCTGCAAGGCAGATACGGAGGTTATTGGCGTTATCCGGATATGATAGACTTCTGTTATTTGGTTAATCCGTTTTTTCCTCCAAAGAGGATGATGGACGAAATCAAGGCAAATTTCGAAATTCTGCTGACCCAGTATCCCTCCGGGATGCGTGTGAATTCGCTGCTGGCAGCAAAGGATTTCTGCGTGAGCCGGGATCAGATCGTCGTCGGCAACGGAGCTGCGGAGCTTATCAAATCATGGATGTCGCAGCTTAAAGGGAGGATCGGCATAATCCGGCCTACGTTTGAGGAATACGGCCACAGATACGATCCTGAGCAGACGGTCGTTTTTCATCCGGATGATCCCGACTTCTCCTATACAGCGGAAGATCTGATCGGATTTTTCGGGAAAAACACGGTGGAAACGCTTATCGTTATTAACCCCGATAATCCGAGCGGCAACTATCTTCCTAAAGCGGACTTATTAAAACTTGTCCGTTGGACAAAGGATCGCGGAATGGATCTGTTAATAGACGAATCTTTTGCGGACTTTGCAGACGAACCCGACAATTCCATGCTTGACAGACAGCTGCTGAGGGAAAACGAGCATCTGTACGTCATGAAGAGCATATCCAAGTCTTATGGAGTGCCCGGATTGAGGCTTGGGATACTTGCATCGGGCAACGTAAAAAGGATCGCGGAAATGAAAAAGGACGTTGCGATTTGGAATATCAATTCCTTCGCCGAATTCTATCTTCAGATAGAAGAGAAGTATAAAAAAGATTACGTGGCTGCAATGGACATGATCCGCAGTGAAAGGGAGCGTTTCATTAATGAATTGCAAAAAAACCGGCTGCTGCGGGTCGTACCGTCTCAAGCGAATTACCTGATGGTGGAGATTCGGGGAATTATCAGCGCGTCAGAGCTTGCGAAACGTCTGTTGATCAGGCATCATTTACTTGTTAAGGATCTTACTGAAAAGGTCGGCAGACAGTATCTGAGGATCGCGATCAGAAACAAAGCGGATAACGATCGGCTGATTTACGCTATGAACAGTGAATTGATACCAATTGCCAAGGAGCGTATTTGATGAAAACCATATCGTTTAATACTGTCCGAAATATGGGAATTGATCCGGCGAAATGCTATGAGTGGGTTTCCGACACAATTCTGAGGAAGAAAGAAACCTTACTTCCGGCAAAGATACACATGGATCTTCCCGGCAGTGTTTTCTGCAATGTAATGCCGAGCATTATCCGAGAGAAAGGAATGTCCTTCGGAGGCGTGAAGATCGTCACCAGATATCCCGAGAGGCAACCGTCTTTGGACAGCAAGATCATTTTGTTTGATGCGGAATCAGGCGAAATGCTCGCCCTGATGGATGGGAACTGGATAACCGCAATGAGAACAGGCGCTGTTGCGGCGCATTCCATAATGCTGCTTGCAAAGAAGGAGTTCTCAACAGTTAGCATGATCGGACTAGGCAATGTTGCAAGAAGCAGCCTGTTGGTTCTTGCTGCAGTTTCGAAAAGGCAGCTTCATATAAGACTCCTGCGATACAAAGATCAGGCAGAGCGGTTTATCGAGAGGTTTGATGGGTTTGAGAACATAAGCTTCTCGATCGTGGATTCAGTGGAAGAATGCATAAAAGGAACGGATGTCGTTCTCTCATGCGCCACGTATTTTGAAAACGACATAGCTCGACCCGAGTGGTTTGATGAGGGCGTGCTTGTTGTTCCGGTGCACACCAGAGGATTCATGAATTGCGATTTGTTTTTCGACAAGGTCTTTGCAGATGATTACGGTCATGTTTGCCATTTTAAGTATTTCGACCGTTTTCGTTCGTTTGCCGAGGTCAGCGATGTTGTGAACGGATCAGCAAAGGGCAGAGAGAACGATTACGAAAGGATTCTGGCGTATAACATCGGCCTGTCGATACACGACGTAAAGTTCGCTGCCAATATATATAGGATCGCGGTGGGGCGTGGTATCGATCTACAGGAGATAGCGCTTGAGGAACCTACGGAGAAGTTTTGGATCTGATAGTAAGATTCAGTATAGGTCATGATTTAAAAGAAGCATGAAGAACTATTCGAAGGAAATGACACAGATCAATACAGATAGCGACAATAATGAATTGTTATCAAGGCTTTGGGATACCGAGCAGGAGATACTGGACGTTATCGATGCGTTCTGCAGGGAGAACGGGCTCAGGTATTCTCTTGCCTACGGTACTTTGCTCGGGGCGGTCCGCCATGGAGGTTTTATTCCGTGGGACGATGACGTTGACATCATGATGCCTCGGGACGATTATGATAAGTTCAAAATGCTTTGGAAGCAGAAAGCACCCCATGGGTTTATGCTTCAAGATGAGGATGTTGAGGATGGATATATCAACAACTTCATGAAGATCCGCAAGGACCATACAACGTATTTGCAGTTTGAGTATGAGAGATGGATCCCGCTCCATAAGGGCATGTTCGTGGATATCTTTCCCGGGGACAGACAGGCTCCCGGGGGATTTGCACGAAAACTGCAGCAGAGCGAGTTCTTGCTGAGTCTTCTGTATAATCGCGGATATACGGGCAACAAAAAGGGGATATCTGCTTTATGTGAAAGGTGTCTCCTGAACCTTGTGCCGAAGCGAATGCACAGAAAACTCAGCGTATGGCTGGGCAAAAAAAGCAGACGTTGGAATGACAAAACGTCTAACGCGCTGATTTTCCCCGTAACGGCACGATCCTGCAAAAAAACTTATCGTGCGGATCTGTTCGATGATGTGCGTAGGATCGAATTCCGCGGAAAACAGTATTATGCAACCCGTGATACGGATAGCTACTTAAAGACCGCGTACGGGGATTATCTGATGCTTCCTCCAGAAAACGAGCGGATTTGGACCCATCATCCGATCATTATTGATTTTTCCCGTAATTACGATGAACTTTCGGAAGAGGAAAAATGGCCCGATAAGGATAAGCCCGATCAAGTGAAAGCGTAACGCCGAATGCGAGGTGCAAGGTGAGGTTTTCCGTTATAATCCCGGTTTATAATGCCGAAAAGACCTTGAGGCGCTGTGTCGACAGCGTTCTCGGGCAGGAGTCCGCCGATATCGAAATAATACTTGTGAACGACGGCTCGACGGACGGCAGCGGATCGATCTGTGAAGAATATTCGCGCATGGCTCCCTCGGTTCGTTATATCTCACAGAAGAACGGCGGAGTATCTGCCGCAAGGAACGCCGGATTGGACGCCGCGCAAGGCGAATACATCCTGTTCGTCGACAGCGACGATCATTTGCCGGAGGGCTTCGGGCATGAGCTGGAACGGATCGCTGCGGGAGATTGCGCGGACTTCATTCGTTTCTCCGACTGTGTCTTTAACGGTTCTGAATCGAAGCGGAACATCTGCAGACCTTTCTTCGCTGGCACAAGGAAAGAGATCCTGCCCCGCATTTCCGAAGCGATCTGCATGAAAACGATCAACCCCCCCTGGGCAAAGCTGTATAAGCGCGGGATCATCGAAAAACACGGGATAAGATTCCCCGTTGGGGCGTCGGTCGGCGAGGACAGAGCATTTAATATCGTTTACTCGTTATACATCGACAGCTATGCGGAATCGGAAACGGTGGGGTACGTACTGAATACCGAGAACGAAAACTCGCTTTCCCGCAAGAGGCATGACGATCTCAAAAAGCAATTCGCTGTCGCAGGCGAATACATTCAAAGGGAGCTTGCAAAAGCGCCCATACCCGAAAACGAAAAGGACAGCTATCGCCGCGCGATCGATTTCGGGACGTGCAGAGGCGTCTATCACGACGCGAAGCTGATGATACAGGATAAAACCGGCTGGTTTGCCCGTCAGAGAGAACTGCTGCAGCTCTGCAGAAAGATCAACGGCAAGCACATGAAGTATCCGAAAACGCGCTACTGCACTATGATCACGCTTCCGGTCAGGCTCTGTTTGACTCCCGTTATCGACGCGGTGGCGGGGAAGCTCACCCGCGGAGCGGGGGACTGAGCGTTATTGCAGGAGCTGCTTAAAACAAAGGTGTTATGAGATGAAAAAGATACTGATGATCCCGGGCGGGCTGCATATGGGCGGCGCGGAGAGAGTCGCCGCAAACATCAGCTCCTATGCGCCCGAAGGGGAATTCGAATTCCATTATCTGGTCTTTGAGGGCCATGACGACGTATACGGTCCCGAGATCGAGGCAAGGGGCGGAAAAGTTATAACGCTGCCTCCTCCTGCCGCGGGGTATGCCTCTTACGTCGGCAGCCTGAAAAAGCTTTTGAGGGAGAACCGTTATTCCGCGGTCCATTCCCACACGATGTTCAACTCGGGGATCAACCTTGCCGTCGCCAAGCTGATGGGAGTGCCCGTCAGGATCGCTCATTCTCATACCACGAAGACGGAAAGGAAGGTCTCAAGGCGTCAGAGGATCTACGAACGGATCATGCAGAGGGTGATACTGTGGTCCGCAACGGATCTGCTCGCGTGCGGAGTCGAGGCCGGCGAGTGGCTGTTCGGCAAAAAAGCGTTCTCGAAGCGCGGCGTTGTCATCCGCAACGGCATCGACACCGATGCGTTCGCCTATTCCGAAGGGAACCGCAGTAAAGTCCGCAGCAAGTACGGCATTGCATCGGACGATTATGTGATCGGACATTCGGGGACGCTGATACCGCTTAAGAATCAGGAATTTCTTATCCGTTTGCTTCCGAAGCTCCGGGAAGCCGTTCCGAACGCCAGGCTGATGCTGCTTGGCAGGGGAGAACAGTCGGAGCTCGACAGGCTGAAGGGGATCGCGGCGGACAGCGGCGCTGCCGATTCGGTGATATTCTGCGGGGGCGTAATGAACTCAAACGAATGTCTGAGCGCGATGGACGTGTTCGCTTTTCCGTCGTTACGAGAAGGAACGCCCCTCGCCCTGATCGAAGCGCAGGCAAACGGGCTTCCGTGCGTTATTTCGGACAGGATACCCTGCGACGCGATACTGACCGACCTTGTCAAGCCATTGCCGCTTGAGGACGGAAAGGTATGGATCGACGAGCTGATCAAGGCGCGAAGGGATCTGCCCGGATCATACTCGCGGAAGATCGAAGAAGCGGGATACAGCATAAAAACCTCGTATGCGCCTATCTATGTGATCTATTGCGCGGATCATAGATAATTCAAAAGGAGCTTGGCTTTCAAAAACCGTTAATCGGAGTGAGGAGAATGATTAGGCTGAAAGAGCTGAAAAAGCAGTTAAGAAAAAGCATTGCTCAGAAATGGACGACGTCCTTTGTGTACAAAATGATTGATAAAAGCATCTCGAAGGGTTTTCAAAGAAAGCTTAAGAACGATGATTTTACGATCCTTTGCTCGAATTGCATAGGCGGGGTGATCTATAACAGACTGAACAAGCGCTTTTTGAGCCCAACGATCAACATTTATATTTTTCAGCAGGATTTCATCTCGTTCTGTTTGAATTTGGACTACTATTTGAAGAAAGAGCTTGTATTCGTTGAAAGTGAATACGACTGTCCCGTTGCCGAACTTGAGGGCGACGGTGAAGAAAGGCCGTCTATCACTATTTTGTTTGCTCATGTGGAAAACGAAGAGACAGCCCGAGCTGAATGGGAAAGAAGAAAAAGCCGGATCCGCCCGGACAATCTGTTTATTATTATGTACAAGCTTGACGGCGTAACGGTAGATCAATTAAGGAAGCTGGAACAAGTACCGTGCAGGAACAAGGTCGTATTTACTGCAGAGCCAATACCCGAAATATCCTGGGCGTACTACATTAAACCGAATATGCGCCATCATTATCCATATAACTACATGCAAAAGAATATTTGGGGCGAAAGGTATTTCGAACGCAAATTTGACTTCGTTGGTTTTTTGAACGCTTCCGGATCGGATCATTAAACGGCGATAGGTATGGAGGAAACAGAGTTGGAACGTAAACAAAGAGGCTTTGTTACGATAGCCACAGGAAAGGAACATTATTATAAGGTTGCATACAACCTGCTCTGTTCATACAGGCTAAACGCAGGGAACTATCCGTTTGCTATCATTTGCGATAGAGAAAACGAGTATACCGCAGCTTTTGACAAAGTCGTCCTGATGAAGGATCCTTCAAGGAGCTATATGGACAAGCTGAGGCTTTTCGATCACATGCCGTATGATGAAACGATTTTTATCGATGCGGATTGCCTCGTTTACGGAGATATCGATCGCTGGTGGGAGTTCTTTGAACGAGCGGATGATTGCTCGGCGTTTGGCAGGATCTATAGGAACCTGAATACTAAAAACGGATGGTTCCGGCCTGAGGGAATGGGAAAATATCGGGATAAGATCAGTTACGTGCCAAGCTTCAGCAGCGGAGTACTGTATCTCAGAAAAACCGATACCTGCGCCGAGGTGTTCAGAATAGCCAAGGACGCTGCGGAACACTACAGCGATTATCCTTTTGCGCTGTTTAAGGATCCGGCCGACGAACCGGTGATCGCGCTCGGAATGGCGGTGACAGGCTGCAAACCACGGGAATGCGCTGACGTAGGACTGTATTCATACAAGCGCTTAATGCGGGCGGATATTACTGTTCCCACGGCCGAATGGCGGACAGACGGGATATGGCAGCCGATAATCCTGATCCATTGGGGCAACTTCGGCAGTATGAAAGCGTTTTACCTGTTTGAGGCTTCCACGGCTCGAAGGAAGCTTTCGGGGAAGCCTGAAAAGGGCGTCGCTTGGACTCTGCTTTATAAGTATAAGCTGCTGTATTATTTGCTGCATGTATGCGATCTCGTTACTCTGGTGAAGCGCGTTATCCGCAGGCTGAGGAATCGGATCAAAGATCTTCGGAGGTGATCCATGCTGAAGATACTGTTTTTTATCGAAACGCTCGGATGCGGAGGCGCGGAGAAAGTGCTCTGCGATCTCGTCAATCATATGGATCGGACGAAGTTCGAAGTCAGCGTCCGTACGCTGTGGCCCTGCGAGGGCGAGAATAAACTTGCGGAAGGGATCGGATATCGCAGCGTCTATCCGTCCCGCAGCCGGTTCAACCGATCCAGGATGCGTCTGGAAAGCGCGTTGGGGCTGACGTATCCCCTTCATTTGAAGGGCGATTACGATATCGAGGTCGCTTACCTTGAAATGGCGTCGACAAAGATAATCGCCGGATCAACGAACAGGAGGGGGAAAAAGCTTGCCTGGGTGCACTGCGATCTTCTGAAGGCGGTCGGCGACCCGGTAAATTTCGGGAAAAAGACCGCTCCCTATTACGCTGAGTACGACAAGGTCATATGCGTGTCGAATGGGATAAAGGAAAGCTTCGACAAGATATTCGGCGGGAGATTCCCTTCCATAGTCATCAACAACGTGATCGACGATGAAGCGGTGCTGAAAAAAGCGGAGCTTGTCCCCGCGGATATCGAAAAGGGAAGCGAGCCTATCGTAATGGCGGTCGGCAGGCTTTCCGTTCCTAAGAATTATTACCGCCTTTTGAAGGCGCATAAGAGGATCCTCGACGAAGGGATACCTCATCAACTTTGGATAATCGGAGAAGGGCCCGAGCGCGTCGGGCTGGAGCGGCTCATAGATGAGCTCGGTGTCAATAAAACCGTGCACATGCCCGGGTTCAGGGATAATCCGTATGCATACATGAACCGCGCCGATATCATTGCATGCTCGTCCTCATACGAAGGGTTCAGCACGGTCATAACAGAGGCGGTCATCCTCGGGAAGCCGGTCGTAACGACCGAATGCCCCGGCATGAGGGAGATACTCGGCGATTCCGAATTCGGCTTGATCACCGAAAACGACGACGACGCTTTCTGCGGCGGCCTTAAGAAAATGCTTGAGGATCATGATTTAAGGAAACATTATGAGACCAAGGCTGCAGAACGCAGAAGGAGATTCTCGGCTTCTGAATTGACCAAAGAAACCGAATCGTTTCTGATAAACATGATGGAGGGTTCAAATTGACGGTATTTCACTGGCTGGTCATTTTGATAGTCGTTTTGTCCGTCCTGATGCGGGGGGATACCAAAGGGAATTGGAAATACCTTTTGGTATCCGTTGCGCTTATGTATTGCGTATTCGGACTGCGGAATGCGTATAAGATCGGAGTCGATACGACGGGGCCGTATATTACAAGATATGAAACTGTATGCGACAGGGATTGGGAGAATATGCCTTCCATTTCCAGATGGCTGGGAATTGAAGAAAATAGTGTGGCAAGAGAGGGCCATGAACGAAACATTGCTCTTGACTGGACGATGAAACTCTACCATGAGGTTACAAAGGGGACGTATCAGGGCTTTATCGAGTTTTCATCCATGCTCGTAATGATAGCCTTCTTCTTCTATATCTATCGCTTTTCGACATCTCCCGTTCAAAGCATTCTTATGCACTTCGGCTTGCTCTTTTATACATTCCACTTTTCCGCGCTGAAACAGAGCCTCGCCATGTCAATACTGCTGTTTGCGATGGGAGCGATCATTGACAGAAAGCCCATCCTGTTTTTGATCCTTGTTGCGTTCGCTTCGATGTTCCACTTCCCGGCGCTGGTATTCTTGCCTGCATACTGGGTTGCCAATATGCGCTTGGGAAGGGGATACCTGGTCGTATTGGCGGCAGCGTTCCTGGTGACGTATCTGATGAGGGATCAGTTCGTTGATTGGATGACGGACGCGTACAGCACTCAAATATTTGATAACGAGACGCGTTTTCTTGCGAATAAAGTCATAGTAATGCTCGCCATCCTGTTTGTGGCGGTACTCGTTAGGCCGCCGGTCCCCGAGGACAGAGTCTACTCCGCATTGCTGATGCTTACCGGGGTAGCTACGGTGATCCAGACTTTTGCAGGTTATAATAACACTTTTGAACGCCTTGCGGACTATTATTTCCAAACTTCGGTTGTTTTCATCCCTATGATTTTTGAGGACGTAAAGCTCAAAAGGCAAAACCTGTCCGACGATACCTTGCTTCTTGCAAGGAGGGTGATGCCGTATCTGATCTGCGCGTTTGCCATATGGAGGTTCTGGGTGGTAGCCGTTGCTCCGGGCGGAAATCTGGTCCCATACAGCTTTTACTGGCAATGACAGAAAAAAGTTGCGATATCGGTTAATTATACATGGAGGATATCGGTATTCTTTTGGTCTGTTTATGATGAATGACTTGCGGGAAATGGTATGAGAGAGATCGAGTTAAAGGAGATGCAGCAGATCGAGCTGCAGCTGTTGTTCGAACTGGATAGAGTGTGTAAGGAAAAAGGCCTTCGATACTATATTGACGGAGGGACTTTGCTTGGTGCTGTATGCTACGACGGCTTTATCCCATGGGATGATGATATCGACGTGAAAATGCCTCGCCCGGATTACGAACTGCTCCGGACCATGCAGGGTGAATTCCCGGAGCATATCCTCCTTGATGCTCCGCGGAAGGAGCATTGTGAGTTCGTCTTCCTCAAGCTTACGGACAGCCGCACCGTGCTTGAGGAACCAAAGGAGTACGGCGTGAAAACGACGGGAGTCTATATAGATATTCTGCCTATGGACGGTCATCCGGAGGGAACGGAGATCTGCGAAAGACATATAGCGCGGCTCAGAAGGTACAACGGCCTGTTTCACAATTCGCTGTCGAATTTCTCCGGTATGATCAAATCCGGTTCAATTGTGAACAGGATGAAAGGTCTGCTGTACAGGACGATCTATACTCCTTGGAGACTGTACAGACTGCTTACAAAAACCGCAGAAAAGTATCCGTATGACGGAGCAAAGAGGGTGGGTCTGCTCATAGAGGGAGATCCGATCAGGGAACGCTTCGAAAAGGAGTGGCTGGAGCCCCCGATGATGCTTGAATTCGAAGGCCGCAGGTTCCCCGCGCCGAACGAACCCGAAAAGCATCTCAGCATCTTTTATCGGAAGCCCATCAGCAGGGAGTTGTATTATAAGAACCTCCCCTATATCCCTTCCTCGCATACCCATAGGGTCTATTGGAAGGAGGACCCATGCCGAGACTAAGTGTGATCGTACCTGTCTATAATGTCGAGGCTTATCTTCCCGCCTGCATTGACAGCATACTGAAGCAGACGATCGACGATCTGGAGGTCATCCTGATCGACGACGGATCCCCCGACCGATGCGGCAAGATATGCGACACATATGCCGAAAGGGATCGGAGGATCAAGGTGATCCATCAGAGCAATCATGGAGTCAGCAATGCAAGAAATGCCGGGCTGAGGATCTCAAGGGGCGATTATATCGGGTTCGTCGATCCGGATGATCTGGTCGATCCCGAAATGTTTGAAGCCATGATGAACGCAGCTGAAGCCGAAGGAGCGCAAATAGCCATCTGCGGTTTTGCATATTGCTCGGAAGACGGCGAACCGGTCAGGACAGAACCCGTGCCGAAGGGCGTTGTTTCCCAAAGGGAACTGATACTGTCCATATACGGGATGCCAAACATATACCACGGCAGTATGTGCAACAAGATCTTTTCAAGAGAGGCGCTAAAGGATCTGAGCTATGACGAGAGCGTGGCCGTAGGCGAAGACTGGCTGCTTTTGTATGATTGCTATGAGCACAGTGAAAAAGCGGTGGCTTTGCAGGAATGCTATTATACTGTCAGAATAAGATCCGGCAGCGCGACGAGGAAGGCCAGTGCTGAGCTTTATATGAAGAAGCTGGAGACCTACAGCCGATTGTATCGCTGTTCTCTGAGAAAAGATAAGGAGATCAGAAGAAAGGCGACGGCAAAGATCCTGGATGCATTTACAGCAAACAAAGAAGCGATCATTCGGGAAGATTATGACAGGAAATGTTTGTCCCGCCTTAACAGGCGGAAAAGACGGATCGCGGTAACCGCTTTTCTCAGGGGCGATCTGTCGTTCAAACGCATGGTTTTTCATGTAATAAGGGGGTGAGACTCTGAATGAATACCTTTAAAGCTATATTCACGCTCCCTCTGCGGGCTGTCAACAGAATAAAGCGAGACCGTTTTTTCAGGAGGTTCGTGAATGTTGACAAACGAAGCTTCATTGGGAGGGACGGCATTGGAAAGGATTGCGTTCTCGAGGGCGATGAAAGGATCGTCGTCGGCAGGGATACGTTCATCGGCGGCGGAAGCGAGCTGTTGGCATATAAGAACCATTTTGAAAGGCCCCTGGATTCCAAGCTGATCATAGGCAGCCACGTCAGGATCACCGCGAGATGCAGGATCACCTGCGCGGGTACGATCCGCATAGGAGATGACGCATTGTTCGGCCCGGACGTGTTCATTACGGATCATAATCACGGCATGGATCCAGAGGCTCCGGGAGGTTATTCCCCCCAGGACATCACGATACGGGACGTAACCATTGAAGAAGGGGTCTGGATCGGGCAGAGAGCATGTATTCTTCCCGGTGTAACGATAGGAGCGCACAGCATAATTGGGGTCAACAGCGTCGTGACGCATGATATTCCCCCTTTCTCCATTGCGGTAGGATCGCCCGCGCGCGTCATCAAGCGGTGGAGCAGAGAAAGGAAGAGATGGGAAAGCGTATAGAAGAATAAAAAACGTATTGACTGATTGATCTGCTTTAAATGCAGGAAGATGACTCCGAATGGATATGGTTTTTTGCAAATGAAAAACAGGTATTCACATGGGAGAAAAATACCTGCAATAAGTATATGCTGCAAGCAGATAGGTGAAAAGGGCAATTTGATAGAGGCTACTGTTGGAACAAGTGGAATACTATGATATAATTACTTGATTTGGATTCCACGGGAGAGAATGAAGAATGAATAAACGCGAACTCAAACGCTTTATCGGGAGAGCTTTATATATCTTAATAGGAAAACGAATGCCTATGTCGGGCTCAAAAATCAGCTTCGGAGCCAGACGGTTCCGTCAGTTTTGCGCTCATCTGATACTCGACGATTGCGGAAAATGGGTAAACATCGATAAAGGGGTCACCTTTGCAACAGACATCAAACTCGGCGAAGGATCGGGTATCGGAGCAAACTGCAGCATCCCCACCGGCGTATCCATCGGCGATCACGTAATGATGGGGATAGATATTCTCATGTTTACAAATGAGCATCGGCATGATGATATCACAGTGCCGATGGGGTTGCAGGGAAGGACCGAGGTACAACCGATAGTAATAGAAGACGACGTTTGGATCGGGTCGCGCTCATTGATCATGAAGGGCATAAGGATAGGGCACGGAGCGATAATTGCAGCGGGATCCGTTGTAACAAAGGACGTTCCCCCATATGAGATATGGGGCGGAAACCCGGCAAGGTTTTTGAAGTCGAGGCTTCCCAACGAAGAACGGATACCGATAGAACAATGAAACGATAAAAGGATCGATGGCCTATGGAACAGAAGTTTTCTACAGTAATAGTACCCAAAACGAAACTCCTCGACTTTCACTTCAAGGAAGTGCTGAAGTACCGGGATCTTGTTTTTCTGCTTGTAAGAAGGAACTTCGTATCCCAGTACAAGCAGACGATACTCGGGCCCCTTTGGGCTCTCATCCAGCCGTTGCTGACCACTATTGTCTTCACGGTCGTATTCGGCCGTCTCGCCGGATTGGCTGCGGACGGCGTGCCTTCGTTCCTGTTCTTTATGAGCGGCAACATTGCCTGGCATTATTTTTCCAGCTGTCTTACGCAGACAGCCAACACATTCACGGGGAATGCAGGCATTTTGGGCAAGGTCTATTTCCCGAGGATAGTGATGCCTATCTCAACGGTTTTGACGAATCTTATCTCGTTCTCGATACAGTTCGTCATGTTTCTTGTGCTGCTTGCCATCTACTGGGCAAAGGGCGCGGTGCAGCCCACGTGGTACGCGCTGATGCTGCCGGCGCTGCTTCTGCAGATGGCGATGCTGAGTCTGGGAGTCGGCATTATCATCTCGTCGCTCACGACAAAATACCGCGATCTGAAGATGCTAATTGGCTTTGGCGTGCAGCTTTGGATGTACGGCACTCCCGTTGCATACGACATCGGCATCGTGCCGCAGCGATTCATGGACGTTTATATGCTCAATCCCATGACGCCTATCATCAATACGTTCCGTACCGCATTCCTCGGCCTTGGCAGCTTTGACCTGCTCCATTACCTGATCAGCTGGGGAGTGACGATCCTGATACTGTTCTTGGGACTTTTGCTGTTCAATCGTGTAGAGAAGACGTTTATGGATACGGTGTGAGGTATGAGCATGGAAGAGCTTGCTATAAAAATCGAACATGTTTCAAAGCAATACCGCCTCGGCGCCATAGGGGGAGGCTCCCTTAAGGGCGACCTGCAGAGCTGGTGGGCGAGAAAAAGAGGAAAAGAGGACCCAAACTCCAAGATCGGAGCGCGTACGGATATCAAAACCGGCGAGAAGTTTCTTGCTCTGGATGATATCAATCTTGAGATAAAAAAAGGCGAAGCGCTCGGCATTATCGGTCATAACGGAGCGGGCAAATCCACGTTGCTGAAGCTTCTGTCACGCGTTACAGCTCCGACGACGGGGACCATTGGAATAAACGGAAGGATCGCATCCATGCTTGAAGTCGGCACGGGTTTTCATCCGGAGCTCACGGGCAGGGAAAACATCTATATGAACGGAGCCATACTCGGCATGACGAAAAAGGAGATCGATTCCAAGATTGAGGAGATCATTGATTTTTCCGAGGTCAGGCAGTTTATTGATACTCCGGTAAAAAGGTATTCGAGCGGCATGTACGTTAAGCTGGCGTTTTCCGTCGCCGCCCATCTGGATTCCGAGATAATGATAATGGACGAAGTGCTCGCCGTGGGCGACATGGCGTTTCAGAAGAAATGCCTGACCAAAATGCGCGAAGCAGCCGACCAAGAGGGGCGCACCGTACTGTACGTCAGCCACAACATGAATACGATCCGCCAGCTATGCGACAGGTGCGTGGTAATGGATCATGGACACATCATTTTTGATGGGGGGGTTGAAGAAGCGATAGCACTGTATATGGGGTTTAATCGCGAAAACTATTCGAATCATATCTTTATCAATCCCAATATGCGAGACCCAAATTGGCCTTCGCCTGAGGTTACAATAGAGGAAATAAAGCTCGATACTCCTAACGGATACATCCAGTTCGGAGAGAGATTAGTATTTAGTTTGAGGGTACAAAGCAGACTTGATAGAGATGCCGACGTTTTTGTTCGTGTAATGATAAAAACCGCTGCGGGTTCTCCGATAACAATGTCTGCAGTTGATAGTCCTATAACCATTCCCTCGAATGGAGAAACGACAAAGGAATTTGAATTGAATACTTCATTGCTTATCCCCGCCTCCTATTATCTTTCATTTGTGCTTTATGAAATAGGAAATATAGGAGCGGATAATAACCTGGATGTCCTTCGCGACATTTGTTCCGTTACAGTGATTTCATCTGATTCTTTTAACAATGGAATGGCGTGGAATCCTCAGTGGTGGGGCAATATTTCAATCGGTGCATTGAAGCGCGGAGAATAATAGCCGATGCCATCGGTTTTCAGCATAGAACAGTGCTGGAGGTATTATTCTGAATGGGTAAAACAATCTTCCGAATCAAACTGTATTATAGGATTATTCGAAAGGGACTGCAGTGCGTTTATGAACGCTTGGCTCATCCCGGCGCTGTATATTTGGTATTGACTCCGGAACATGACAATCTCGGAGACCACGCAATAGCAAAGGCTGCCCATAAGTTATTGACAAGCGCAGGGATCAAGGTGATTGAAGTTACCGCGAAAGAACTGCAGCGAAGAAGAGAATTGGGGCTGCTTCGCCTGATGAACGGCCGGAAAATACTTGTAAACGGGGGAGGCAACCTGGGGACTTTATGGTTTCCTGTTGAGGAACTTTTCCGCGCTTTGATAACTAAAAACCAAAGGTCAGCCATATTTGTTCTTCCCAATACCGTCTATTATGAGGCCTCTGAATTCGGGGAACGCGAAAAAAGGCGTTCCGTAGAGTTATATAACGCTCACAATAAGCTTACGCTATATTTGCGCGAAAAAAAATCCTTTCAAATGGCCTCTGAATTGTATAAGAATGCAAGAGTAAAACTGATGCCGGACATGGTGCTGCTTTTAAACTACAGCGAGTCGCATGTTACAAGAAACGGTTGCTTGCTTACGCTTCGTCGGGATATCGAAAGAACGCTAAGTTCAGAGCAGGAAGAGATTGTAGGCAACCAAGCGGGAGCCTTGTTTGGCGATAACGTCGCATACCTTGACATGGTCATGGATCATGCGATCCCGGTCAGTCAGCGGGATATGGAGCTTTCAAAACAGTTTGAAGCATTTAAACATGCAGAACTGGTTATTACTGATCGTTTGCATGGGATGATTTTTGCGGCAATAACAGGAACTCCGTGTATTGTCATTGAGAGCAAGAGCCATAAGTTGCGGGGGAGTTATGAATGGATAAAGGATCTGGACTATATTCGTTTCTGTGACAATGTAGAGGATATTACAGCAGTGTATTCATCAATGCCAAAGGGAGAATTTACCTACGATAATTCTCGGTTGCTGGAGTATTACCGAAATCTGGTTGAAGATATTTCAAAGAAGGAGTAGCTGTTATGAATACAGTAAAGGCGATCTCCGTCATTGTCCCCGTTTATAATGTTCAACCATATTTACGCCGATGCGTGGACAGTATTCTTGCGCAGACCTTTGCCGACTTTGACCTGATCCTTGTAGACGACGGGAGTCCGGACGCCTGCGGGGCTATTTGCGATGAATACGAGAGGCTGGATCCACGCGTCCATGCGCTTCATAGAAATAACGGCGGACTCTCCGCAGCAAGAAACACAGGTATAGAATGGGCGCAGAAAAACAGCTCAAGCGAGTGGATCACCTTTATCGACAGCGACGATTGGGTTCATCCCAGATATCTTGAGATACTTCTGCAAGCTGTCGAATCAACAGGACAAAACGTTTCTGTCGGAGGGTTTGAACGCAAACAACGGGAGGATGAAATACGGACGCTTCCGGAAATACCGCGGATAAACGTTTGCAATACCGAGGAATTCTATTGCTCGGACAAAGTGACCGCTACGATCGCATGCGGAAAGCTGTACCGCAAAGCGGATTTTATCTCGATCAGGTATCCCGAGGGGAAGATCCATGAGGACGAGTTTACAACATATAAGGTATTGTTTCAGTATAAAGCGATCGCGGTAGTCGACCATCCCCTGTATTTGTACTTTCAGAATCCTCAGAGTATTATGGGGAGCGGCTGGAATCCAAAGCATATGGCAGAGTGCGACGGTATGCTGGAGCAGCTTACGTACTTCGAGAAAAACGGGTATAAAAAGGCATCCGAGTACGTTTCGCGGCTGTATTTGATCAGTCTCTACAGAAATTTAAGGAGCGCAAATTCCGAAAAGAAATACCATACTGAAAAACGGAAATTGCTTAGGCGGCTGAAAAAAGAATTGATCAGGCGCGGTGATTCGTCTGAATTAACCTTGAAGAATGCTCCGTGGATCTATTACGAGGCATTTCCAGTATTGACGTTACCTCTCCGTGCTTGGAAGAAACTATTCGGGAAAAAAGGGTGACCATATGTATCCGACGATCCAAATCAACAGAAACGACAAACTCCTTATCGTAGCTCCTCATCCTGACGATGAGACGATCGGCTGCGGAGGTATCCTTTCGTTGTACGGCCCGCAGTGCGATGTTCTATTGCTAACGGACGGAAGACGAGGAGTACCCGAGGGAAGCAAGCTGACGATGGAAGAAACCGCGTCGATACGAAAAGAGGAGTTCATCGCCGTAATGGACTTCTTCGGCGTGCATTCTTATCAAACGCTCGATATCCCGGACGGAGAGCTCGCGTCATTCGAAAAGACGGTATCCGGAACGGATATCCGCAGCTATGATAAGATCTTTGTTCCAAACCGCAGAGAGAGGCATCCGGATCACAAAGCCGCCTTTGAGATCATCAGGAGAATGCAAAGAAGGCAGAAAGCAAAAGCCGAGCTGATCGAATACGAAGTTTGGTCGCCGATAGTATCGTCGAATCTGTTCCTGGACGTTTCTTCCATTATCGAAACAAAAACGGCGGGCCTTCGGAAGTATGCTTCGCAGACGGCCAGCATCGACTACGAGGCTCTTGTTAAGGGACTGAATATGTATCGCGCCGCGCCGCATCATGTGAGCTTTTGCGAGGCGTATTACATTGGATCCGATTCCTGCGGAGCAAAGGAGGCTATCTCCAGGTTCGTTCCCAAATACTTGCTTCGGAAGCTGAAAAAAACACGCAGATAAACAAGAGGTAACCATTCGACCGGATATAAGGATCAACATTCATGAAATACAGCATAATCGTGCCATGCTATAACACGGCATCCACGCTTGAAAAAACGGTAAACAGCATTCGGAACTGCGGTCTCAAAGACTTTGAGATATTGCTGATCGACGATGGATCAAAGGATAAAACTCCCGCGCTCTGCGATCGATTGGCGGAGGCTGCAGAGAACGTCCGCTGCATCCATAAGGAGAACGGAGGGGTCTCTTCGGCAAGGAATCTCGGATTGCGGGAAGCCGTTGGCGAATACGTTTGGTTTTTCGATTCCGACGACCTGGTCGATTCCGGCAGCATGGATCGGGCAGGACAGATCATTGAGGAGTTCGCGCCGGATATGCTGATGTTCGGAATGAGTTTTGATTCATATGTTGGGAAACGCATGTATCAGCGGCTCGAGCTCTATTATGATAAAGAAGCGCTGATGACGATCCATGATGTTGATTCCAATCTTTCGGAGTTATACCGTGACAATATGCTCACGCCATGTTGGAATAAACTGATACGCAGCAGTATCCTGAAAGATCAATGCGTCGGGTTTGATCCGAATTTGCATGTGATGGAAGATCTCTTGTTTTCGCTTAATGCGCTTAAACATTGCAGATCGATATACGTTTTTCCCCGCGTGATCTATAGATACTATCAGGGGAATGGCAGCGGAGATGAACGCGCCGCCGCAAGGCTTAAAAGGATCCCGGATCTACCCGCATATATGAAACCGTTCGAGGAGGCTCTCTCGGGCCATCAGGACATATTGAACGATCTGTTCTTTATGCTGCTCCGACAAAAAATCAGCCGACAGTCTCCGAATGAGATGAAGGAGACCGCGCAGACGGTCTGCGCTTCGCAATACGCGAAGCAATGCCGTAAGACGAGCGATATCAGGCTGATCCAAGCATTTCAGGACGGGAGATATGATGATCTGTTCAGAAAGATCAGAAAGAACAGGATGAAGGCGAAGATTAGAGGCAGGATCAAAAGGTCTCTGCCGTACCAGATATTCAAAGGGACAACGGTAAAAAGAGTAAGATGGTGATACCGCATAGTCAAAGTATTCTGAAGGCAGGAAACCTGTTGTCTTGAGGAAGATCAGACAGATGAAGCATTGATCGGTAAAAGCCTTTGTAACAGCCGTTTTTCACACCTTTAAAATGATCGATTGGGAAGGAAACCGGTCGAAGGCTGCCGACTATGGCTTGTAAAATGAAGAACGAATACATAAGGAGCAATATGTTTATCAGCTTTATTGTGCCGGTTTATAACGGCGAAGTCTATTTGGCAGAATGCCTGGACAGTCTGTTCAGGCAGGGAGTTCCCGAAGAGACATACGAGGTTATCGTCGTTGACGACGGATCCACTGATGGGACACGCGATATACTCGCATCGTACAGCGCGGCGAAATCCAATTTTTGGTTCTTTACACAGGATCATCGCGGAGTCAGCGCTGCCCGCAATCTGGGGCTGCGAGAGGCACAAGGCGACTACGTGTGGTTTGTGGATGCGGATGATTTTATTCAGGACAATGCCATTGATGAGCTGATGAAGATCACAGATAATAGGAAGATTGACCGGGTGATTTTTGATGCGTATCAGTTTACTGAAGAACTGACCACGGAAGAGATGGAAAAAAAGGCTTCAGGAAGGATTTGCACAAATTCGGGATCTGGCGCAGTTGCGGTTTGGGCATCGATATTTCGCAGATTGTTTCTAATCGAACACGGGAAAGCGTTTAATGAGGGCCTCTCTATGGCTGAGGACACACTATTCCTTTATGAGTTGCAGTTTGCCAGACCTGAGCAGTTTTGTTTTCACAAGGTTCTTTACTTCTGGCGAAGGAATCCGACGAGTACGACGATGAGCGAAACGAAAATCACCCAGTTGAGCAGTATGGAATCCCGACTGCGGTTTATGACCCAGATGAAAGAATACTACCAGAACCGCAAGGGCGATCTTGCCCAATGTGCAGACTATTTGATGAGTAATCTCTGGCCGTATCTGATGAATACCGCTGGCTTGGATCGAAAGAGCAGTCGGGAGGCGCTCCGGCGCGTCAAAGAGATAGGACTGTTTCCGATCCGGCGTCCTCCGGAGTGCACTCTTCGTAAAACCTATATGTCCACACGGACGGATCTGTTCGGCAAAGTATTTGATTTTATCGGTACGCATCTGCATCGGCGCTGGGGTTTTGCTGTTATGCGGCTTTACAACTTGATCAAACGCAGCCGTTAGGCGGACTTCAAAAGAAGGAAAATGACAGGGGGATCAATAAACCGGAGCGCTCCGAGACCGGTAATTGGAGAGAAAGAAAGGAAAGGTGCAGTATGAACATTTTGATCGCAGCAAGTTACTCCGCGCCATTTGGCGGGAATTTTATCGGCTCCATGCAGGATCTAGGATCAAGGATCCGGGAACGCGGAGATGAGGTTTTCTTCTTGTTCCCCAAGTTGAAGGATACGGAGAGGCCTTGGGTGAATTGGCTCAGGGAAAGCGGTTACGAGGTAATACTCGCGGACCTTAACGAAAGCGGGAAACAGCAGGCTGACTTCCTCAGGGATGTTATTAAGACTTACAGGATCGATCTCGCACATCTTCATTTTGAGATCTACAATAGTCTTCTTCTGCATGATCCATCGGCGTTTGCCGGATGCAAGGTGCTTATCCATGACCATATGGGGTATGCTACCGGGAGAAACGAGTGGAGACAAAAGGCGCGGCTGGCGCTAAACTCCGCAAAGTTCGGCCCTCGCGGTTATGGCTTGATCACTGTCTGGAAACGAAAAAAGAACGCCTATATTTTGATGTCGAAAAAGTGGTACGTTCCCAACGGGCTCTCACTTAAACGACAGGTTGCGCAGTTTGCCGATCGAGATCGGACAAGAGCTGAGCTGGGGATCGGCGACGACCAATTGTTGGTCACCCTGTTGGGATGGGATATGAAGCGCAAGGGCGTCGATATCGCCGTTCAGGCAGTTTCTCGGCTTTACAGCAAGGGGGAAAACGTTGTATTGGGCCTCATCGGAGGTGACATGGAGAAATATCACGAGTTTATCAGGCAATACGGAGTGGATCCTGACAGCCCGTTCATTCGCTACATCAACAGTCGTGAGGACATCTACTCCCTGCATCGTGCGGCGGATGTATTCCTGTCCGCCAGTCGAAACGAGGGATTCCCATATTCGATCCTGGAGGCGGTTTCTCAGGAGACGCCCGTGGTGGTCAGCAGCATCCCTGAAACAAAATGGGCATTGCAGTACAAGAAGTGCGCCATGTATCCCGTGGAAGACGAGAAGGCCTGCTCCGAAGCGATCGCCCGCGCTCTCAGCTTCGGAGGAGGGGATTCCAACGCCGATGAGATCATAAAACAGTACAGCATAGACAAATGGTGTGACAGCATCCTTGACAAGTATGATAAAATGATGAGGAAATAACGACGAAGCGTGCTACAGGATGCTTCGAAATAAGTTCACAGCTAATGACGGTTGAAATGAGGATAGAATAATGTTCTTGAGTATTGTGATACCGGTGTGGAACGACGAGAAATTTTTGAACGAATGCCTGGATTCCTGCCTGGATCAGCAACTTTCCAAAGACGAATACGAGATCATCTGTGTCGATGATGGTTCTACAGACCGCACACCGGAGATTTTGAAGGAGTATTCAGAACGATTTGCGAATATCCGAATCGTCACCAAGCGGCATGGGACACAGTATGGCTACGGCAGGACGATCGGGTTGTCTCACGCAGCGGGGGATTATGTATGGTTTGTAGATCATGACGATATCGTTGCGCCGGGAGCGGTGGACGATCTGCTGCAGATCGTGCTTCAAAACCCGGGCATTGACAGGGTAGGGTTCCACTGCTATGAGTTCTTTGACATGCTGACAACTGAGGAAAAGTCGGCCATGGGGGCGCGGACGCTCGTTTTCAATGACGATGATTTCTATAAGAGTAGCGTGACATGGTCGAGCATCCTTCGCATCGCCTTTTTGAAGGAGAATGACATTCTTCCGCATTCAAAGCGGATCCGTGAAGCGGCCATGTTCTGGGGAATAGATGATTTCAGAATCTGGAGCGGTGATACTATCTTTATGGACGAGTGCTACGACAAGGGCATCCGATCCATCCGCATTCCCGGCAGGCCGCTGTATCACTATCGCAGGCATGAGAATACGGAGACTATGAGCAAAAGCCCTGAGATGGTGCAGCTAAGGCGCTCGGGAATGCTGAACACGGGCTTGTATTGGGGATATCTCGCATATATGCAAAAGCAGCGCTATATCGATGAGCGAAAACTGAACGGAAAAGCAACGCAGGAGACCGCGGACAAGACTATTTTAAAAGTCGACCGCGCTGTCAAATATATCCTTAAGCTTCCGCCAAAGCAGTGGAGAAATGCTTTCAAACGGTTTAAGGAAAAGGATATTTTCTTCAAGCATATGCCGGAAGAGTATCAGCAAAGCTTCAAAGAATACTGGAAGCTGAGGACAAAGAGAGAGCGGGTTTTCCCTGCAACTGTTTCAAGTTACTTTGTCATGACAAAGAAAGGCGAACAGTGGACAAGGCTGCTGACAATGCCCAACCGCATCATTGCCCGCAGCGTTATCTACCAAAAGCATAATCTGAAAAAAGTCGCTGCGCGTCGCAGAGCTATAGGGCTCGGAAGAAAATGAAACCGGATCGCAGAGCCGCCGGAAACGCGGCGAATCATAACACCAAACAGAAATATCTGGCGGGATAACTGAACATATGATTTACTATATTGCGAGAAAAGAATGAAAAAATTACTACTACTTGGTGGCTCTGCTCAGCAGATTGTTGCCATTGAGACAGCAAAGCGACTAGGATACCTAACGGTTCTGTGTGATTATCTGACGGATAACCCGGGTCAGTATTATGCTGATCGGTTCTATCTGGTCAGCACTACAGATAAAGACGCCGTGTTGGAGGTTGCCCGAAAAGAGAAGATAAACGGCGTGTTGGCCTACGCCTCCGACCCAGCCGCTCCAACAGCGGCCTATGTGGCGGAGCGGCTTGGCCTACCAGGGAATCCCTATGAGTCTGTGGAAATCCTCAGCAACAAGGATCGATTTCGGGTGTTCCTGGCAGAGCATGACTTTTGTACGCCGAAGGCTAAGTCCTACATATGCGCAGAAGAAGTCGTTGCTGATCTGAAAGCAGGCGTATTCTCTTTCCCGGTGATTCTCAAACCTGTGGATTCCTCTGGCAGCAAAGGCGTTTTTCGGATTGACTGCCCGGATGGCGTCGAGAAAATGATCGCATGCGCCTTGAACTATTCACGAAGCAAGCGGCTAATCATAGAGGAGTACGTGGACAAGTATGGATACCAGGTGGCAGGGGACGGCCTTTCTATTGATGGCAAGTTGGTTTTTCGCCTATTCGGCAACGATCATTTTGATCTGAAGGGCGTCAATCCATTCGTTCCGATATCGGCCAGTTTTCCATATAATATGCCCGCCTGGGTTCATAATAAGATCCACTGCGAAATCCAGCGCCTTCTAACGTTGTTGCATATGGGGAATTGCACATACAATTTTGACGTTCGTGTTGACAGCGATTACAATGTATATCTAATGGAGATTGCACCGAGAGATGGTGGGAACTACATACCACAGGTCATTAAGTATCTCACCGGAGTGGATCTGGTGGAATACTCCGTGCGGATGGCCATGGGCGAGCCCGTAGAGTCTCCAGCGGAATCAGAAGCAAAGGGCTTTGCATCCTATTACGCCGTGCATGCAAACCAAGATGGTATCCTGAAAGGGATCGATATTTCAGACGAGTTTTACCGGGAGCATATCATGGAAGCATTCCACATTAAACCAGCAGGGAGCGAGGTCAAAGCCTTTCGCGGTGCCAATACGGCATTGGGCTGCTACATGATGCGCTTTGACAGCATGGAGCAGATGTTGGAGCTGATGGATCACGGGGAAAAATGGATACGAGTAGAGTTGCGATAGGAACATACTATGAAGGAAATCGGCGGATATCTTGAATTGGAGCGGTTCTCAGGCGAAGAGTACTACCCGGACGCTGTTGCTGTCAACAATGGAAGATGCGCGCTTCGGTATATCCTTTGTGCAAAGGGGATTCGGACGCTTTATCTGCCGGTCTTCCTCTGTGAGTCTGTTCGAGACGCGTGTCGGAGGGAGAACGTACAGACCGTGCCATACCATATTGGACCGGATTGTATGCCTGAATTCGACCGGGAGCCGGAAGCGGGAGCATGGGTCTATATTGTGAACTACTTCGGACAGTTTACGGACGAACAGATTCTTTCGCTACACAGCCGTTTTCCCCGATTGATATTGGATCATGTTCAGGCTTTTTTTCACCGTCCTCCGGCGGAGATAGACACTGTTTATTCCTGCAGGAAGTTCTTCGGAGTACCTGATGGCGGATATGCTGTGACAGACGTCTCCCGGCTGAAGCCTCTGCCGAAGGATCGATCTATGGAGCGAATGACCCATCTTCTGGGACGCTTGGAGGGATCGACCGCGGGAGAGTTCTATTCTGCATTCAAGGAGAATGATCGCTCGTTTGCGCAGATCGAGCCAAGGGCTATGTCTAGTCTAACACACAACTTGCTCCGTGGAATTCGATATGACGACGTTAGGGCACGCCGTGAGGCGAATTATTAGGTTCTGGATGATGTGTTAGGTGCAATCAATTCACGACCAGGACTTTACCATCCCGGAGGAGTTTCATCAGAGAGCTGCCGTCTTGAAGTTTTTTCATACGCCCGGCTCGGGCGGCGTGGTAAAAGCGATATACGGCATGGATTTTCTGGAAAATGAGCCGGATATCGTCCAGCACAAACTGAACTTCTGTGTTGGAGATGAAATAAAAGCTTGTGTTTCGGACTCTGCCCGGATAGGATTCTACATTGCATGTTGCAAGGATTATCCGACGCTGCAGAGATTGATGCAAAAGGTTGAACAAAATGTATCGTTTGATTTAGGCAGGAGTTGAGATATGGTCACAATCGAACAGCTTTCAAATGAAGTTGATATTCAACTCGTCATGTTGCTTTGCCGGGACTCTTTCTTTGACCAATCTGTTGCTGACCCTGAAAGAATTGGTAAACTGGCGGAGAAATATGCGAATAGAGCCGAGGTTCTGAGGGCCTCAATTGACGGTGAGACCGTTGGCTTTGCCGCTTTTTATGCGAATGATGCTATAAATTGCATTGGATTCCTGTCAATGATTGTAGTCCGTAGAGAGTTCCAAGGATTTGGAGTCGGAAGGGAAATGATGAATGAGGTGCTATCAAGGTCGTCGGCAGTTGGCATGAAAATGGTTCGCCTGAATGTTCGAATGGATAACGCGGCGGCGATAATGTTTTATAAGAAAAATGGCTTCTCCGTTGAAGACTGTCCGGATTCGAGCACTTTCACCATGATAAAGGAGTTATGATGGCCTGCCGCACATAATCGTACTGGTCATTAGAGGATGAAGATGATGAGAATCAATGTTACCCGTTCCGCTCTTCCGCCGATGGAAGAGTACATAAACGAAATAGCCCCGCTGTGGGACAGCCGTTGGCTGACCAATATGGGTGAAAAGCACAAGACCCTGGAGAAGATGCTTCAAGAGTATTTCAACGCGCCGAACGTGACCCTGTTTGCCAACGGGCACTTGGCTTTGGAGGCGGTGTTGACATCCCTTGGGCTCACCGGAGAGGTCATCACTACGCCGTTCACATTTGCCTCCACCACCAACGCCATCGTGCGCTGCGGTCTCAAGCCCGTATTCTGCGACGTCGATCCGGAGTACTACACCATGGATCCCAAGAAGATCGAGGCGCTGATCACCCCGGAGACATCCGCAATAGTTCCGGTTCACGTTTACGGTACGATCTGCGATGTGGAGGCAATTGAGGCCATTGCCCAAAAACACGGTCTTAAGGTCGTTTACGACGCCGCGCATGCCTTTGGCGTGAGGAAAAACGGCGTTAGCGCCGCCTGCTTCGGGGATGCATCCATTTTTTCATTCCATGCGACCAAAGTATTTCATACCATTGAGGGCGGCTGCGTGGTTTATTCCAACGAAAAGCTTCGGCAGACGTTGAACCAAATCAAGGACTTCGGTCTTGCCCACGCAGAGATCGTTATTCCCGGGGGAAATGCCAAGATGAGCGAGTTCCATGCGGCTATGGGCATCTGTAACCTTCGCCGAATCGGAGATTACATACAGCAGCGCAGACAGGTGACAGAGCGCTATCGCGCAAACCTGGCAGGCGTGCGGGGGATGCATCTTATGAAGGAGCAGGACGGGGTGGAGCCTAACTATGCTTACTTCCCGGTGATCTTTGATGGAGCAAAGCTTACACGCGATGAGGCTGCTGACCGCCTTGCCTCGCACGATATCTTTGCAAGGAAGTACTTTTATCCCCTCACCAACCATTGCCCTGCCTACGGATTCAGAGGCGACGAGACACCCATCGCCAAAAATGTTTCAGAGCGTATCCTTTGCCTGCCCCTATACCCGGAGCTTGCCATGGAGGATGTCGACAAGATCTGCGAGATCGTTTGCGGCTGAAAAGCCGTTCGTTATACCACTTGATTCATGAACGGAGTGTGATATATGAAAGGCATTATCCTCGCCGGCGGAGCCGGCACGCGGCTTTATCCGCTGACAAAGGTCACATCGAAGCAGCTGCTTCCGGTGTATGACAAACCCATGATATTCTACCCGCTGTCCACCCTGATGCTGGCTGGGATAAGGGATATCCTCATCATTTCCACGCCCGTGGATCTGCCCAATTTTGAGAGGCTCCTCGGCGACGGAGAGGCTTTCGGCGTACACCTCAGTTATGCCGAGCAGCCGAGCCCCGACGGGCTTGCTCAAGCGTTCCTGATTGGCCGTGATTTCATAGGGGACGACGCCTGCGCCATGGTCCTCGGAGACAACATATTCTTCGGCAACGGCTTCGGCAAACTTCTCCGGGCCGCAGCTGCGGATGCGGAAATGAATTCCCGCGCGACCGTTTTCGGATATTACGTCAACGATCCGGAGCGTTTCGGCGTAGTGGCTTTCGACGAGAACGGCAAGGCCGTCTCCATTGAGGAGAAGCCGAAGATACCGAAGAGCAATTACGCTGTGACAGGCCTCTACTTCTATCCGAAGGGCGTCAGCGCAAGAGCCGCGGAAGTCAGGCCTTCCGCAAGGGGCGAGCTGGAGATAACCACCCTCAACGAAATGTATCTGAAGGACGAACTGCTTGACGTTCAGCTGCTCGGACGCGGCTTTGCGTGGCTCGATACGGGCACGATGGAGTCGCTCGCGGACGCTACGGAGTTTATTCGCGTGGTGCAGAACCGTCAGGGCATAGAGATCTCAGCTCCCGAGGAGATCGCTTTCCGCAACGGATGGACGACCAAGGAAGAACTGCTTGACGCGGCAGAGGCATATGGTAAATCTCCCTATGGGATGCATTTGCGGCTCGTAGCCGAAGGAAGGGTAAGAGGGTGAGCATATGACCATCATCGTAACCGGCGGCGCCGGGTTCATCGGCTCCAATTTTATCTACTTTGAACTGAAAAACCATCCCGGAGACAGGATCGTCTGCGTGGACAAGCTGACCTATGCGGGGAATCTTTCCACCCTTGAGGAGGCGCTGAAAGATCCGAACTTTGCGTTTTACAAGATAGATATCTGCGACAGGGCGGCGATCTATGACCTCTTTGAAAAGGAGCAGCCGGACGCGGTCGTGAATTTCGCGGCGGAGTCCCACGTCGACCGCTCGATCGAGGCCCCCGAGATATTCCTTCAGACGAACTTGCTCGGCACACAGGTAATGATGGACGCCTGCCGCAAGTTCGGCACGAAGCGCTTCCACCAGGTGTCAACGGACGAGGTCTACGGCGATCTGCCCCTGGACAGGCCCGATCTGTTCTTTACGGAGGAAACGCCTATACACACGTCCAGCCCGTACAGCGCGTCCAAGGCGGCGGCCGATCTGCTTGTCGGAGCCTATCACCGCACGTTTGGGCTGCCCGCCACCATTTCCCGCTGTTCCAACAACTACGGGCCCTATCATTTCCCCGAGAAGCTGATCCCGCTGATGATCGCCAACGCGCTTAACGATAAGCCGCTTCCCGTTTACGGCAAGGGCGAGAACGTCCGCGACTGGCTCTACGTGGAGGATCACTGCAGGGCTATCGATCTGATACTGAGAAACGGCACCGTCGGTGAGATCTATAACGTCGGCGGCCATAACGAGATGCGGAACATAGACATCGTTAAGCTGATCTGTCAAAAGCTCGGCAAGCCCGAGAGCCTGATCACCTTCGTTACCGACAGAAAGGGACACGATCTGCGTTACGCCATCGATCCGACCAAGATCCACCGCGAGCTTGGCTGGCTTCCCGAGACGAAGTTCGCAGACGGTCTCGATAAGACCATCGATTGGTATTTGACTCACCGTGAATGGTGGGAGACCATAATTAGCGGAGAATACCGAAACTACTACGAGAAGATGTACGGAAACAGGGAGACGCTATGAAGGTGTTTGTAACCGGCGCGTGCGGTCAGCTCGGCTTTGACGTAACTGCCGAGCTTTGTTCCCGCGGGATCGAAGCCGTCGCTTCGGACGTTCTTCCGGAGGGCAGGGGGATCCCCGACGGCGCGCAGTACGTCATGCTGGATATCACCGACGCCGACGCCGTGATGAAAACGTTGGAAGGCGTCAAGCCCGACGCCGTTATCCACTGCGCCGCATGGACCGCCGTGGATGCCGCGGAGGAACCGGAGAACCGTAAAAAGGTGTTCGCGATAAACGCAGACGGCACAAGGAATCTTGCCGACGCCTGCAAAGCAATCGGCTGCAAGATGCTCTATATCTCCACCGACTACGTGTTTGATGGGAGGGGAGAGAAGCCTTGGGATCCGGACTGCGCCGAGTATGCGCCGCTTAACGTCTACGGGCAGAGTAAGCTTGAGGGCGAGCTTGCGGTCAGGGAGCTCGACAAGCACTTTATAGTCCGCATAGCCTGGGTTTTCGGAAAGAACGGGAACAATTTTGTCAAGACGATGCTGCGAGTCGGGAAGAGCCATCCGACGGTCAGGGTAGTTACAGACCAGGTCGGCACTCCGACTTACACGCCGGATCTTGCAAAACTGCTGGCCGATATGATCCGAACCGAGGAATACGGCACATATCATGCAACGAACGAGGGCGGCTATATCAGCTGGTATGACTTTACCCGCGAGATCTATCGTTTGGCGGGATTGAAGACCGAGGTCGTTCCCGTGACCACGGCAGAATACGGGCTGAGCAAAGCCATAAGGCCTTTCAACAGCCGCATGGATAAATCCAAACTGACCGAGCGGGGCTTTGACCGCCTTCCCGACTGGAAGGACGCTCTGCGAAGATTTTTAGCAGTATCGGGGGAATTGAGAATGGGCAAGATCAAGGTCACGCCCTGCGAAATAGACGGGCTCTTCGTTATCGAGCCGACCGTGCACGGCGACAGCCGGGGCTATTTCATGGAGACGTACAATCAGAACGATATGCGCGCTGCGGGCCTCGATATGGTTTTCGTACAGGATAATCAGTCGATGTCCCGAAAGGGCGTGCTGCGCGGGCTCCATTACCAGAAGCGGTTCCCGCAGGGCAAGCTCGTTCGCGTGATATCGGGCGAGGTGTTCGACGTCGCCGTGGACCTGAGGCCCGGTTCCGATACTTACGGTAAATGGCAGGGCGAAGTCCTTTCCGCCGAAAACAAGAAGCAATTTTATATCCCCGAGGGATTTGCCCATGGGTTCTATGTGATGAGCGAAACTGCGGAGTTCTGCTACAAGGTAACGGATTTTTACCGTCCCGACGACGAGGGCGGTATACGCTGGAACGATCCGGATATAGGCGTCGAATGGCCTATCCCGGAAGGGACGGCCGTCCAGCTGTCCGAAAAGGACAAGATCCAGCCTTTCCTAAAAGAGATTGTACATGAGTAAAAAGAAAAAGCGCGGGCTGATCGCCGCCGTAATACTTGCGGCAATGCTGATCCTTGCCTTAGCGGAGCTGATCTATTCGAATTACGCGCTGACTGTCAGCCGCTACACCGTTTATTCGGAGAAGGCGGCGGGGAGTTTGCGCGTCGTTTTCATTTCGGATCTGCACGGGCGGGAGTTCGGGAAGAACAACAGCCGCCTGCTTAAAAGGATAGCGGCGGAGGAGCCGGACGTAATAGCTCTCGTGGGAGACATGCTGGACAAAAACTCCGACGAGGAGGACGTGGAAAGGATATGCTCCTTCATCTCCGCGGCGGCTGAGATCGCGCCTGTCTATTTCGGTATGGGAAACCATGAATACGGACTTGAGAACGGCATGGACGAGCCGCTTTCGGACAGGATAACCGCAGCGGGAGCCGTTTTTCTTGACGGGAACTTCGTTGAAGCGACGATAAACGGGACGCCCGTGCGCATCGGCGGCTACGGCGGATATTATCGCACGCCCCACATGGACTGGAAGGACAGGGATACACAGAAGAAGTATTGGTATTTCTTCGAAGATTTCGAGAATACGGACGAACTCAAGCTTCTTTTGAACCATATCCCGACCAACTGGCTCGATTGGAATTACCGGGATCGGTGCCCCGTTGATCTCGTGCTTTCCGGGCATTATCACGGGGGCGTAGTGCGGATACCCTTTACGGACAAGGGCCTGTTTGCACCGTACGTCGGCTGGTTCCCGCCATACACGAAGGGCTGCTTCGAGGGCAATACGGCGACCTGCGTATTGTCGACGGGACTTGCCGGAGCGAACGGCTATCCGAGGCTTTTCAATCCGCCGGAGATCGTGGTGGTGGAGATACTGCCGCAAGGTGAAAAAGGCGAATAAAAAACTCCCCGCGGGGGAGTTTTTTCGATACGGGAGATCCTTTACCCGATACTCTTTTCCATAGTCCTGTGGGGGAGGCCTGCGTCAAGGAAGACGTCCGAGACGCATACGCAGCCGCATTTTTCGTAGAAGGGGATGGCGGTGCACTGCGCGCCGAAGGTGATCTTTTTGACCCCCTTGGCGGCATAATGGTTCTCGACGAAGGCGAAGGCGGCGCGGCCGGCGCCTTTTTTTCTTGCGCTTTTTTTGATGCAGAACCTTTGAAGGTGCACTCTGTCACAGGTCTCGTAGTAGGCGCGGAACGTGCCTATGGGTGAGCCGGCGTCGTCCAATATCAAAAAATGCTCGCAGCCGCTTCCCGGCTCGTCAAGGGAGTCTATCTCCAGCTCCTCGGGAACGCCCTGCTCGTTTACGAACACCTCGCGCCTGACGCTTATGCAGTCGGCTACGCGGTCGTCCGCGGGTATTATCATCATGCGTTCGTCCTCCGTTTCTTTTGTCCGATTATAACAAAATACGCCGCCGTTCGCAATACCCGCCGCCTCCCGCGAAAACGCGGGGGAGATATTTATAATATTGCAATCGTCCTTATGTTGAGGTATAATCTATAATGAGTTGGTATCTACTCATCAACAAGCTTAAAAGAACGCCCCGCCCGGGAGGAAAGGAGCAAGCCATGGATGAATTCATCGATCCCATCAGCGGAACCGATATGCGATCCGCCGAAGCAAACCCCGCTCTGTCCGAGGATCAGGATCTGACTTTCAGGGTGGAGCGATTCATACTCGATAACGAGCTGCTTGAAAAGGGCGAGTCCGTGCTCGTCGGGCTTTCGGGCGGCGCCGATTCGGTCGCGCTGGTCACGATACTGAAGCGGCTTTCCCCCAAATACGGCTGGCAGGTCAGGGCCGCGCATTTCAACCACGGCATACGGGGCGTGGGGGCGGAGGAGGACGAACTCTTTTGCCGCGACCTCTGTGAGGAGAAGGGCATCCCCTTCTATTCCGAAACCGCCGACGTCCCCGCCTACGCAAGGGAGAACGGCCTCTCGATAGAGACGGCGGGCAGGCTTTTGAGATACGCGTTCCTTGAGCGCATAAAGGAGAAGACGGGCTGCACGGCGATCGCCGTCGCCCATCACATGAACGACAACGCCGAATCCATACTGCTCCATCTCGTCAGGGGCAGCGGGCTTGCGGGCCTGACGGGGATCAAGCCCCGGCGCGACGATATAATAAGGCCGCTGCTCGGCGTGTCCAAGAAGGAGATAGAGGATCATCTTGAGGCGGAGGGCCTCGTCTACCGCATGGATGAGACCAACCTGCTTCCGGAGGGCTCGAGGAACCGCGTAAGGCTCGATATAGTCCCCTATCTCGAGGAGCATATCAACCCCGCGATAGTGCCGACCATTTGCGGCATGGCGGAGCTTCTCGCGCAGGACGAGGCGTATCTTTCGGGCGAGGCGCAGAAGCTCTACGATAAACTGAAGGTGGAGGACGGCTTCATCAGAGCGCCCGTAGCTGAGCTGCCCTATCCCATCAAGACGAGGATCATCCGTATGGCGCTGGCCGAAGCCGGCGCGATAGTCGATATCGAGCGCAAGCACGTCGAGGCGATAGCCGAGCTTCTGACCGCAAGGACGGGCGCAAGGCTGACGCTCCCCGGCATAGAGGCGTGGACCAGCTACGAGGTCATCAAATTCGGCAATCCCAAGCAGGTCGAGCCGTTCGAGATGAAGCTCCGCGAGGGGCTGATAAACACCCCGCTCGGGCTCTTCAACGTGGAGATCGTCGAGGGCACGGAGGGCTTCAAAAAGAGCAAGACCGTATGCTTCCTCGATCTTGACAAGGTCGGGGCGATGAAGGGCGAGCCTGTAATAAGGACGAGGCTCGAGGGCGACAGGTTCCAGCCTGTCGGCGCTCCCGGAAAGCGCAAGCTGAAGGAGTACCTCATCGACCGCAAGGTAGAAAGGGAGCACAGGAGCGGCATCCCCCTCATAGCATGCGGCAGCGAGGTGCTGTTCGTAACGGGATACGCCGCATCCGAGAGGACGAAGATAGACGAAGGCACGAGGCGTATGCTGAGGGCGGAATACCTCGGCATGCTGCCCGAGAAAGAATAAACAAGACCGAATCACATACGGGAGGAACAAAGCAATGATCAACAAGATGGGACTTGAAAACGACATCCAGTACGTGCTCATAAGCGAGGAGAGGATCAAGGCCAGAGTCAGGGAACTCGGCGAGCAGATCTCCCGCGATTATGCCGGCAAGAACCCGCTCCTTGTCTGCATACTGCGCGGCGCCTGCGTATTCTTCACCGATCTTGCCCGCAATATCACGGACTACATGGAGATGGACTTCATGGCGGTATCCAGCTATAACGACGGCATGACCTCCCACGGGATAGTCCGCATCAAGAAGGACCTCGATACCAGCATCGAGGGCCGCCACGTCATAATCGTGGAGGACATCATGGATTCGGGCAACACCCTCGACAATCTTACTCGGCTCCTCGGCACCCGCAATCCCGCCTCGATGAGGATCGCCTGCCTGCTCGACAAGCCCGAGCGCCGCGCCGAGGGCATAGGCATTTCGCCCGATTACTGCGGCTTTACTGTACCCAATGAATTCGTGGTGGGCTACGGCCTCGATTACGCCGACGCCTACCGCAATCTTCCCTATATAGGAGTTCTCAAACCGGAGGTCTACACCAATGTCGAATAAGCTCAGAGTACTGCTCACGGGCGGCTGCGGCTACATAGGCTCGCATACCGCCGTCGAGCTCATGCGCGCCGGGCACGAGGTCGTAATTGCCGACAGCCTCGTGAATTCCTGCGCGAGCGTCCTTCCCCGCATCGAGGAGCTGGGCGGCGAAAAGCCCGTCTTCTACAATATCGACGTCTGCGATCCCGTAAAGCTCGACGAGCTCTTCTCGAACGAGAGGATCGACGCCGTCATCCATTTCGCGGGCCTCAAATGCGTGCCCGAATCGGTATCGATGCCGCTCCTCTATTACAGGAACAACCTCGATTCCACTATGAACCTTCTGGAGAGGATGCGCGATCACGGCGTGAAGTACGTCGTGTTCAGCTCCTCCGCCACGGTCTACGGCGAGCAGGACGTTATGCCCCTTAAGGAGGATATGCCCACCGGCGCCTGCACGAACCCCTACGGCATGACGAAGCATATGTCCGAGGTCATAATAAGGGACGCGGCGAAGGCCGATCCCACGCTCGGCGCGGTGCTTCTCAGGTATTTCAATCCCATCGGCGCCGACGAGAGCGGCAGGATAGGCGAGGATCCCCTCGGCATCCCCAACAATCTTCTGCCCTACGTCGCGCAGTTTGCGACGGGCAGGCGTGAGAAGCTCTTCGTGAACGGCAACGATTATCCCACGAGGGACGGCACCTGCGTGAGGGACTTCATACACGTCACCGATCTTGCCCTGGCGCACGTCAAGGCGCTCGACTACATAGTCGGCAAGGCCGGGTGCGAGGTGTTCAATATCGGCACGGGCAACGGATACAGCGTGCTCGAGGTCATAGCGGCCTTTTCAAGGGCTTGCGGCAAGGTGCTGAAATTCGAGTTCGCGCCCAGAAGGGCGGGGGATATCCCCACCTGCTACGCGGATCCCTCCAAGGCGGAGCGGCTGCTCGGCTGGAAGGCGGAGCGCGGCCTTGAAAAGATGTGCGAGGATACCTGGCGCTGGCAGTCCAATAACCCCATGGGTTACGAGAAATAAAACTTATAGAGCTTATCCGGGTTCGGGGGGCCGGATCACCGGAGGTAATAATGAAATACGAAGCAACCGCAAAGAAGAACAAGAAGCGTCTTTCGACGCCCAAGAAGATCATAGTCGCGATACTGTGCCTGCTTATCGCGCTCATACTCGGAGCCGGCATATTCACGATCGGCAAGATGTACAAAATGAGCAGGAACGCGGCAAGGATCGTGCCCAAGCCCACGGTCTCTCCCTACGGGGACGCAACGCCCGATCCCGGCCTTATTGATATCGGCACGGATCCGGGAGATGCGGATATAACCAAGGACTATGAAGATCCCATAGATCCCGACCTTATATTCGACGATCCCATTTACGTCGAGAACGCGATAGATCCCGACGTAATAAACATACTCATCCTCGGCGAGGATAAGAGCGGCACGAACGAGACCGGCCGTTCCGATATGCTCATGGTCGCCTCATACAATCAGAAGACCAACGTGATAAAGGTCGTTTCCATACTGCGCGACACCTGGATCTACATCCCCGGCCGCGAGCTCTGGAACCGCGTCAACACCGCCTACCGCTTCGGCGGCATAGGCCTTGCCATCAACACGATCAACGCCAACTTCGGTCTCGACATCCAGTACTATATGAAGACCGATTTCGATAACCTCGTCCGCATAGTCGACACGCTGGGCGGCATAGACATGAAGCTGACGGAGGAAGAGATCGCGTACTACAATTCGCGTATCCCGAACGATCCGATAACCCCGGGCGAGGGAGGCGTCTGCCATCTCGACGGCGTACACGTGCTCGCGCACTGCCGCAACCGTACCCTCGGCAACGGCGACTGGTCGAGGACGGAGCGCCAGAGGGAGACGCTCAACGCGTTCTTCTTCCGCATCAGGGACAAGTACGACGCGAGCTCTCTGACCGCGCTCGTCTATAAGATGATGGATTTCGTTGAAACGAATCTTTCGCCCTGGCAGATGATCTCCATTGCTACCAAGACCTTCTTCAGCCCGAACTCCGGCGGCATAGCCAGGGGAACGATCCCCTGCTCCGGCTCGTGGTCGTACGCTTGGGAGCGCAATATGGCGGTCATCCACATCGATATCGAAAAGAACAAGCAGTGGATACACGAGTTCTTCTACGGGAAGGCGAACTGGTAATGGAAGAATTGGAGTTAACGGGGTATTCGCGCGCGCAGAGGAGGAAGGCCGTTCTGGTCGTCAATCCCAAGTCGGGCAACATGAGGGCGATCAACGTAATCGCTCCCACGATACAGGCGCTCTCCTCCGCGGGGTATGAGACAAGAGCGTTCACGACCACCTGCCGAGGCGACGCAACGAGGATCGCCGAAGAATACGGCGCCGACTGCGAGCTGCTTATCTGCAGCGGCGGCGACGGCACCATGAACGAGGTCATAAGGGGCATCATGATGATAGAAAAGGACGCCCGCCCGAACCTCGGCTATATCCCTATGGGCTCGACGAACGATTTCTCCGTCGCGCTCGGTCTCCCCAAACGGGTCGACCTTCTGATCGACAACGCGATAAACGGCGTTCCCGCCGAGATTGACGTCGGCTGCTTCAACGGCAGGCATTACGCGTATCTCGCGTCCTTCGGCGCGTTCACGGATATCAGCTATTCCACCCCGCAGGAGGCGAAGAACGCCCTCGGCTTCCTCGCTTACCTCGGAAGCGGCATGAGCTCGATAGCGAACATCAGGCCCATCCATATGAGCGTCGTTGTCAACGGCGAGATACTGACGGACGAGTACGCCTTCGGCGCCGTCAGCAACACGCCGTCGGTCGTCGGCGTGATCAATTACAGCAGACGCTCCAAGATAGACCTCAACGACGGCCTTTTCGAGGTGATGCTGATAAACTACCCCGAGACCGCGATGGAGCTCGGCAAGATCGCGCACGCCCTCTCGACGGCCGATTTCGACTGCGAGCTCATGCACAGGTTCGCCTGCAGCGAGGTCAGGTTCATACTCGACGAGCCCGTCAACTGGATGCTCGACGGCGAGCTCGTGGACGCGGGGCATGAGATAGAGATAACCAACGTACATTCCGCCGTAAGGATAATGCTCCCGAAGGCGAAGGAAAAGAAGACCTTGTTCACCAAGGCTTGAAATAAAGGTGAGTTCGAAACCATCCTCACCGCGGGCGCGAGCCCCAATCAAAAAAACTAAGGAGTAAAAACAGAATATGGAAAAGAAATCCAAACACTACAGCGCAAAATTCCTTGCGCAGGGCGCCATCATCGCCGCGCTGTACGTAGTATTGACCTACGTTAGCGCGCTCGTCGGCCTTTCCGGGCAGAACCTGATACAGTTCAGGCTGTCGGAAGTGCTGACGGTGCTCCCGTTCTTCACCCCGGCGGCAGTTCCCGGGCTTGCGATAGGATGCCTGATCTCGAATATCGTGACGTCCTGCGCGCCGTGGGATATCGTATTCGGGACGCTCGCCACGCTGATCGGCGCCGTCGGCACGTACCTTTTGAGGAGGCACCGCTTCGCGGCTCCGATACCGCCGATACTCTCCAATACGGTGATAGTGCCCTTCGTGGTCTATTACTGCTACGGGCTCGATCAGACGCTTGCCGCTTACCCCGTCGGGATCGCGCTTCTCATCACCGCCGCGTGCGTCTTCGTAGGCGAATTCGTATGCTGCGGGATACTCGGCACCATCCTTCAAACGTTGCTTATAAAGCATCCCGGAGTGCTCGGAAGCGGGAAAATGCGGAAGTAATATATTTTTGAATATCGAAACACAGTGCACGCAGCCGGAAAACACACGGCTGCGTGTTCATTGCATAATATATTTGAAAAATCGAAAAAAAAGGCTTGCAAAAAGGAAAATAACGTGTATAATGGATAAGCTCGTGCAATGTGCGGCTTTTGATGCCAACTGCGGTCCGCAGCCTGTGTAGCGGCAGCAGCTGAAAGTCTATCGGCGCTGCGAGCGGTTGACCCCGAGGGAGATTGCCGGTCGCCAGCCGGGTAACTTTCAAGGGGCGGCTCCAATCGGGAGCATGGCGGGAAACCGCCCGCTAAGTTTTTGTATATGAAAACGCGCGGGTTAGTGTACTGCCGGGAGCGGTGAAAGCCGAACTGCGCCTTCCTTATTATAGGGAGAATGCAGACGGGCGATACGCTCCGATCATTACGGCACGGCGATTCCGTGAAAAATTGGAAGGAGTAAAAAATGGCAAACAACAGGATCCGCATTAAGCTCAAGGCCTATGAGTGCGAGCTCATCGACCAGAGCGCAGAGAAGATCGTTGACACGGCAAGGCGTACGGGCGCCAGGGTCTCCGGCCCCATCCCCCTCCCCACCGAGAAGGAGATCGTAACGATCCTCCGTGCAACGCACAAGTACAAGGACTCCAGAGAACAGTTCGAAATGCGTACGCATAAGCGCCTTATCGACATCATCCAGCCCTCCGCGAAGACGGTCGACGCTCTGATGAAGCTCGATTTGCCCGCCGGCGTCGACATCGAGATCAAGCTCTGATGAATGAGGTGTCACGATGAAACAGGCTATATTGGGTAAGAAAATCGGCATGACCCAGATCTTCCGTGAGGACGGCACCATGGTCCCCGTGACCGTAGTTATGGCCGGTCCCTGCCCCGTAACCCAGATCAAGACAGTCGATCACGACGGTTACGACGCGGTCCAGATGGCTTTCATGCCCGTAAGAGAGAAGCTCATCACCAAGCCCGAGATGGGTCACCTGAAGAAGGCGGGTGTTGAGGCTCACCGTTACGTCAAGGAATTCCGCCTTGACGACTGCAGTCAGTATCAGGTCGGCAACGTTATCAAGGCTGACGTCTTCGAAAAGGGCGAGCACGTCGACGTTACCGGCATTTCCAAGGGCAAGGGATTCGAGGGCAACATCAAGCGTTGGAATCAGTCCCGCGGCCGCAAGACCCACGGTTCTCACTCCTACCGCGTAGCGGGCTCCATGGGCGCCTGCACCTACCCCGGTGAGGTCTTCAAGACCAAGCATCTTCCCGGCCACATGGGCAGGGAGCGCATCACCGTTCAGAACCTTGAGGTCGTCCGCTCCGATGCTGAGAGGAATCTCCTCCTCATCAAGGGCGCCATCCCCGGCGCCAACGGCGGTCTGGTACTCGTAAAGAGCACCATTAAGTAAGGAGGACGAAAAACATGCCTAACGTAAAGTTATTTAACATGAAGGGCGAGAACATCGGCACCATCGACCTCGCCGAGACCGTATTCGGCGCCGAGATCAATGCCTCCGCAATGCATTCCTACGTAGTCGCTTACCTCGCGAATCAGCGTCAGGGCACCCAGAGTGCCAAGACCCGCGCCGAGGTCTCCGGCGGCGGCAAGAAGCCCTGGCGTCAGAAGGGCACCGGCCGCGCCCGTCAGGGTTCCACCAGGTCTCCCCAGTGGACTCACGGCGGCGTCGTATTCGCGCCGAAGCCCCGCGATTACCGTCTCTCCCTTAACAAGAAGCTGAAGCGCGTCGCTCTTGCTTCCGCTCTCTCCGCCAAGGTCGCCGACGAGAAGCTCGTCGTTGTCGACTCCATCGAGATGAACGAGATCAAGACGAAGGAAATGGCCAAGTCCCTCAACGCTCTCGGCGCGGTGAAGCCCCTCGTGGTCATCGCCGAGAACGATGAGAAGGTCGTAAAGTCCGCCCGCAACATCGAGGGCACGGAGATCACCTTCGTCGGCGCACTCAACACCTATGAGATCCTTAAGCACGACACGCTCGTCATCTCCAAGGGCGCTGTTGAAAAGATCGAGGAGGTATACGCATGAATTACCACGATATAATCATCCGCCCCGTTCTCTCCGAGAAGAGCTATGATATGATAGGCGCCAAGACCTACACCTTCATAGTCGACAAGAGGGCCAACAAGACCGAAGTCAAGCAGGCTGTCGAAGCCGTTTTCGATGGTGTTGAGGTCGAAAAGGTCAACATCGTCAACAGGATCGGCAAGATGAAGAGGCAGGGCCGCTTTGAGGGCCGCCGTGCTTCCACCAAGAAGGCTTATGTCACGCTCAAGGAGAACTCCAAGGGTATCGAGTTCTTCGACAGCATGCAGTAAGGAGGAGTTAAGATGGCTATTAGGAAAATAAAGCCCACTACCCCCGGTCAGCGTTTCATGACTGTCTCCATGTATGAGGAGATCACCTGCACGAAGCCCGAGCGTTCCCTGCTCGAGGCGAAGAAGCGCACCGGCGGCCGTAACAACCGCGGCCGCATCACCACCCGCCACATCGGCGGCGGCGGCAGGGTCTACTACCGCATAATCGACTTCAAGCGCAACAAGGACAACGTCCCCGCTAAGGTCGCCACCATCGAGTACGATCCCAACCGTTCCGCGAACATCGCTCTGCTGCACTACGCAGACGGCGAGAAGCGCTACATCATCGCTCCCTTCGGCCTCAACGTCGGCGATACCGTCGTTTCCGGCGAAGGCGCCGATATCAAGATCGGCAATGCGATCCCCCTCCGCAACATCCCCGTCGGCACGATGATCCACTGCATCGAGCTGCTCCCCGGCAAGGGCGCTCAGCTCGTCAGGTCCGCGGGCAACGCCGCTCAGCTCATGGCTAAGGAAGGCAAGTACGCTCAGGTACGTCTTCCCAGCGGCGAGGTCAGGCTCGTTCCCCTCGGCTGCAAGGCTACCGTCGGTCAGGTCGGCAACATCGACTTCGCCAACATCATGCTCGGCAAAGCCGGCCGCAAGCGCCACATGGGCATCCGTCCCACGGTCCGCGGTTCCGTCATGAACCCGAACGACCATCCCCACGGCGGCGGCGAGGGCAAGAGCCCGATCGGTCGTCCCGGCCCCGTTACTCCTTGGGGTAAGCCCGCTCTCGGTCATAAGACCCGCAAGACCAAGAACGTCAACGACAAGTTCATCGTACGCCGCAGGAACGGCAAATAATCAGAGGGAGGAGTAATTAAATGAGCAGATCAGTTAAAAAGGGCCCGTTTGTCAGCGAAAGGCTCCTTGCCAGGATCCAGGAAATGAACCAGTCCGGTAAGAAGACCGTTATCAAGACATGGTCCAGAGCATCCACCATCTTCCCCGATATGGTCGGTCACACCATCGCCGTTCACGACGGAAAGAAACACGTTCCCGTTTATATCACCGAAGATATGGTCGGTCACAAGCTGGGCGAATTCGCCCCCACCCGCACCTTCCGCGGCCATCGCGGCTCCGAGAAGACGACTCGCGGCAAATAAGATAGGAGGAAAAGAGATTTATGGCAACAAGGTCTAAGGAAAAAGCGGCCCAGCGTCGTGAGAACGCCGAAAAGCGTCCCCATGCCACCGCAAGGTATATCCGTATTTCCTCCCGTAAGGTCAAGGTCGTTATCGACCTTATCCGCGGCAAGTCCGTTGATGAGGCGGAGGCTATCCTCCTCTACACCCCCAAGGCTGCTGCCGAGCCCGTTCTGAAGCTCCTCCGCAGCGCGATCGCCAACGCCGAGAACAATCCCCCCGAGCATTCCAGGGATAACCTCTACGTCGCGGAGATCTACGCCAACCAGGGCCCGACGCTCAAGCGTTATCGCCCCAGGGCAAGGGGTTCCGCCTTCCACATCAGGAAGCGCACCAGCCACATCACCGTTATTCTGGACGAGAAGGAGTAAATTATGGGTCAGAAAGTTAATCCGAATGGCTTCCGTGTAGGCGTTATCAGGGGTTGGAACACACGTTGGTATGCCAACAAGAAGAATTTCTCAGATTATCTGATTGAGGATAACAAGATCCGCAAGTTCCTCAAGAAGAAGTATTACGAAGCAAGCGTCTCCAAGATTGAGATCGAGCGTGCCGCCGATAAGGCGACTGTCAGCATCTTCACCGCTCGTCCCGGTATGCTGATCGGCAAGGGCGGCGTCGGCGTCGAGGCCATCAAGTCCGAGCTCAACGCGCTCGTCGGCCGTCCCGTCAACGTCAACATCATGGAGATCCGCAATCCCGATGCATGCGCTCAGCTCGTAGCCGAGAACATCGCAGCCGCTCTCGAGAAGCGCACCTCTTACCGCCGCGCCATGAAGCAGGCCATGGGCCGCGCCATGAAGGCGAACGCGAAGGGTATCAAGATCACCTGCGCGGGCCGTCTCGGCGGCGCCGAGATCGCCAGGAGCGAGGATGTGCATGACGGTTCCATTCCCCGTCAGACCATCCGTGCCGACATCGAATACGGCTTTGCCGAAGCTGCCACCACCTACGGCCGCATCGGCGTCAAGGTTTGGATCTATAAGGGCGAGGTCCTCGGCAAGAGGAACGCCAAGAAAGCGTAAGGAGGCGAATTACCTATGTTGATGCCTAAGAGAGTTAAGCGCAGGAGAGTCCATCGCGGCCGCATGAAGGGCCGTGCTCTTCGCGGTAATACCATCACTTACGGTGAATTCGGTCTTGTCGCTCTGGAGCCCTCGTGGGTCACCAGCAACCAGATCGAGGCAGCCCGTGTCGCCATGACACGTTTCATCAAGCGTAACGGCCAGGTCTGGGTCAAGATCTTCCCCGATAAGCCCGTTACCGAGAAGCCCGCTGAGACCCGAATGGGTTCCGGTAAGGGTTCTCCCGAATACTGGGTAGCAGTCGTTAAGCCCGGCCGCGTCATGTTCGAGATCGCCGGCGCCGATGAAGCGACTTCCAAGGAAGCTCTCCGTCTCGCTATGCACAAGCTGCCCCTCAAGTGTAAAATCGTCAAGAAGGTGGAGGTAGAGTCCAATGAAGACTAAGGAATTCCAGAAGCTTAAGGAGCTGTCCGTCGAGGAGCTTCAGGCTCGCGAGAAGGAGCTCAAGGAAGAGCTTTTCAATCTCCGCTTCCAGCAGGCTATCGGCCAGCTCGCAAATCCCATGCGTCTGGGCGAGTGCAAGCGCGACATTGCAAGGGTCAAGACGGTCATCAACGAGCGTCTGGCCGCTAACTGATGAGGGAGGTACTTAAAATGGAAGAGAATACTAACACCCTCGTAAGGGGTTACCGCAAGACCCGTACCGGTATCGTCGTAAGCGATAAGATGGATAAGACCGTCGTCGTCGCCGTCAGGACGAAGGTACGTCACCCCCTCTACGGCAAGATGGTCAACAAGACCACGAAGTTCAAGGCGCACGATGAGAACAATGAGTGCGGCATCGGCGATACCGTCCGCATCATGGAGACCCGCCCGCTTTCCAAGGATAAGCGCTGGCGCGTCGTCGAGATCATCGAGAAGGCTAAGTAATCTTGGAGGTAAATTATGATTCAGCCACAGACAAGGTTAAAGGTCGCCGATAACAGCGGCGCTAAGGAAATCATGTGCATCCGTGTGCTGGGCGGCTCCAAGAGGAAGTTCGCCAGCATCGGTGACGTGATCGTTGCTTCCGTCAAGACGGCTACCCCCGGCGGCGCCGTCAAGAAGAAGGA
>JAILRE010000024.1 GCA_024698505.1 Clostridiales bacterium
CCTAAAAACTTGAGTGCAGCTCGCTTCGCTCGCACTTTTCAGCCTTCCCCATTGGGGAAGGGGGACCGCGAGGAACGAGCGGTGGATGAGGGAGGTTTCCGATTAACTTTGGCTTCCCGACTTTGTTACACTAACGATACATCGTGAACACATACTGGGATATATCTCGCAGGAGCGGTTCCCCGGAGTTGCGTTATCGTGGTTACGCGCCTATCGCGGCGCGTCACGCCCACTCGGCTCGAAAAAAACATTTTTCGGCCACGTGGGCGACGCTCGCTTCGCTCGCTTGGCTTGCGTCCTAATTCCTGATTGCCGATTGACGCTCCCCCTTTCATCCCAAGATATTGCGTTCCGCGCGTCCGCCGGGGCGGGGATCAGTCCGATCCGTTATCCCCCGTTTTCGGGGGCGTTTTTTTTGCCCGGGAGCCGTTTTCGGTACCGAAGCGCCGTTTTTCCGTTTCGGGAGAAGACCACAATATCTTGTGTTCGGTCAAAAATATATCTACACTATCTTGAAAAAAGGCATTGACAGGCGTATTTCTGTTTGCTATAATGTGCAGGTAAGTTAAAATCCGTGATTGTGCGGCTTTCAATAACGGCAATAATTCATTTATAAATGGGGGAAATAATATGTACAGAGTTGTAAAGCGCGACGGCAAGATCGCCGAGTTCGACATCAAAAAGATCAGCGCCGCTCTCACCAAGGCGTTCGACGCGTGCAGCAAGCAGTATCATCCGAGCATCATCGACATGCTCGCTCTGCGTGTCTGCGCCGATTTCGAGGACAAGATAAAGAACGACCAGATCGCCGTCGAGGATATCCAGGACAGCGCCGAGAAGGTCCTTTCCGAAGCCGGCTATGCCGACGTCGCGAAGAGCTACATACTCTACCGCAAGCAGCGCGAGAAGATCAGGAACGTCGGCTCCACCCTGCTCGACTACAAGGACATCGTCGACAATTATCTTAAGATCAACGACTGGCGCGTCAAGGAGAATTCCACCGTCACATATTCCGTCGGCGGTCTCATCCTCTCTAACTCCGGCGCGATCACGGCGAACTACTGGCTCAGCGAGGTCTATGACAAGGAAGTCGCCGAAGCGCACCGTTCCTGCGCGATACATCTGCACGATCTCTCCATGCTCACCGGCTACTGCGCCGGCTGGAGCCTGAAGCAGCTCATCAAGGAGGGTCTGGGCGGCGTTCCCGGAAAGATCACCTCCTCCCCCGCGAGCCATCTTTCCACCCTCTGCAACCAGATGGTCAACTTCCTGGGCATCATGCAGAACGAATGGGCGGGCGCGCAGGCGTTCTCCTCGTTCGACACGTACCTCGCCCCCTTCGTAAAGGTCGACAACCTCTCCCAGAAGGAAGTCAAGCAGTGCATCCAGAGCTTCGTCTACGGCGTTAACACCCCCAGCCGCTGGGGCACGCAGGCGCCCTTCTCCAACATCACGCTCGACTGGGTCGTTCCCAAGGATATGGAGAACCTGCCCGCGATCGTCGGCGGACGCGAAATGGACTTCACCTACGGCGAGTGCAAGAAGGAAATGGACATGGTCAACAAGGCGTTCATCGAGATCATGATCGAGGGCGACGCCAACGGCCGCGGCTTCCAGTACCCCATCCCCACCTATTCGATCACCCGCGATTTCGATTGGTCCGAGACCGAGAACAACAAGCTCCTGTTCGAGATGAGCGCCAAGTACGGCACCCCCTATTTCTCGAACTACATCAACTCCGATATGGAGCCCTCGGACGTTCGCTCCATGTGCTGCAGGCTGCGTCTCGACCTTCGTGAGCTTCGCAAGAAGTCCGGCGGATTCTTCGGCTCCGGCGAATCGACCGGCTCCGTCGGCGTCGTTACGATCAACATGCCCCGCATCGCCTATCAGGCGGCGGACGAGGCGGATTTCTACAAGAGGCTCGATAAGCTGATGGACATCTCCGCCCGCAGCTTAAAGACCAAGCGCACCGTCATTACCAAGCTCCTCGAGGCGGGCCTCTACCCCTACACCAAGAGGTATCTGGGCACCTTCGCGAACCACTTCTCCACCATCGGTCTGATCGGCATGAACGAGGTGGGTCTCAACGCGAGCTGGCTGAGGAAGGACCTCACCCATCCCGAGACGCAGAAGTTCACCAAGGAAGTCCTGACCCACATGCGCGAGCGCCTCTCCGATTATCAGGAGCTCTACGGCGATCTTTACAACCTCGAGGCGACCCCCGCGGAATCGACCACCTACCGCTTCGCAAAGCACGATAAGGAGCAGTTCCCCGACATCATCACCGCGAACGAGAACGGCACTCCCTACTACACCAACTCCTCGCATCTGCCCGTCGGCTATACGGAGGATATCTTCTCCGCTCTCGACATCCAGGACGAGCTGCAGACCCTCTACACCTCCGGCACGGTGTTCCACGCCTTCCTCGGCGAGAAGCTGCCCGACTGGAAAGCCTGCGCGGATCTTGTAAGGAAGATCGCGGAGAACTACCGCCTGCCCTACTACACGATGAGCCCCACCTACTCCGTCTGCGCGGATCACGGCTACATCAAGGGCGAGCATTTCACCTGCCCCGAGTGCGGCAAAAAGACCGAGGTCTACAGCCGCATAACCGGCTACTACCGCCCCGTTCAGAACTGGAACGACGGCAAGACCCAGGAGTTCAAGGACCGTCAGACCTACGTGATAGAGAATTCCGTCCTCACTCACGAGGGTCCGAAGCAGACGGACGACGCCTGCGGCTGCGCCGCCCCCGTCCCCGAGGAGAACGGCGACAGGCTGATGCTCTTCGTATCCGAGACTTGCCCCAACTGCGCCATGGCGGAGTCCGTGCTCAATAAGGCGGGCGTAAAGTACGAAAGGCTCATGGCGGGCGAGAACCTCGATCTCGTTAACGAGTACGGCGTCAATCAGGCGCCCACCCTCGTTTCCGTAAAGGACGGCAAGGCCGAGGTCATCAAGAGCGTTTCCTCCATAATCGGCTGGCTGAGGAAATAAACAAACGCCCGGAAGGAGGCACTTCGTAAGGAAGTGCTTCCTTCATGCTTTTGAGAGTAACGTAATTGACCATGCCGAATTGGGGTGGTATAATCAGTTCGACAAATCGGGATTTGTCGGGATATTGCCAAAATCGGGATTCTCGGAGGTATTACAATGGATAACACAAACTGCGAGCTCAAAAATAAGGGCCTTCACTTAGTGAAGACAGACAAAGAGAACTTTTGGACGCTGATGGACCTT
>JAILRE010000056.1 GCA_024698505.1 Clostridiales bacterium
CCATTCCAGCATGTGGGAGGGGATCCCCGCGTAGTGGTTCAGACCGTAGACGATTCCGGGAACGGAGCGGGGAAGGGCCGCGCCTGGATAACTGACGCCGTAGCCCATGGTGTCGCAGGCCCGGATCTTGATCGGAATACCGCTCTCCCGGCTGAGGTTCATCAGCTGCTCCGCAAAGGGCAGCACAAATCCGTAATAATCCGCCCGGGTGATATCCTCAAAATGGCAACGGGGGCGAATTCCCCGGTCCAGCGCCGCCTTCACGATGCTCAGATATTTTTCCATGGCCTGCCCGCGGGTCAGGTGCATCTTTTTGAAGATGTGATAATCGCTGCAGGAAACCAGGATGCCCGTCTCCTGCACCCCCGCCTGCTTCACCAGTTCAAAATCCTTTTCGTTGGCACGGATCCAGGTGGTAATCTCCGGGTACTTCAGGCCCGCCTCCTGGCACAGGCGCAGCGCCTCCTGGTCGTTTTTTGTATAGAGAAAAAACTCGCTCTGCCGGATCAGCCCGTTCGGCCCGCCCATCCGGCTCATCAGTTTGAACAGATGCAGGATCTGCTTCGGCGTGAAGGGACTTACGGACTGCTGTCCGTCCCGGAAAGTGGTATCCGTCATCCAGATCTCGTCCGGCACGCTCATGGGCACGTTCCGCATGTTGAACGCGACCTTGGGAATATGATCGTAATCAAAAATCTCGCGATACAGGTTGGGCTCTTCCACATCCTGCAGGGAGTACTGATATTTATTCTGCATCAGCAGATTGCTTTTCCGGTTATATCCAATCATGAAACAGGCTCCTTTCCCGCGGCGCTGCGCGCTTTTCCATTATAACGTTCAGTACCAGATTTGACAAGAATGTACACCGAAAATACAGAGTCAATGGTAATTGCCCGGCCTTCATGCGCGCCGGGTTGTTCCGGATTCAGGATCCATCGGGGACGGTTCTCATCGGTTCGTCATCAATCATGAGGAAACGCCCGCCGAACGATATTCCGGTTGATTCCGATCCGCTGTTCAATCAAAAAAACCGGTGTGATAAAGATATCACACCGATGAAAATGAGTCTGAGAACCGTCCCCGATGACTCTTACTTGCTCAGCGCCTGCTGCACGGCCACGGCGACCGCCACGGTCATGCCGACCATGGGGTTGTTGCCGGCGCCCAGGAAGCCCATCATCTCCACGTGCGCCGGCACGGACGAGGAGCCGGCGAACTGCGCGTCGGAATGCATACGGCCCATGGTGTCGGTCATGCCGTAGGAGGCGGGGCCTGCCGCCATATTGTCGGGATGGAGCGTCCTGCCCGTGCCGCCGCCGGAGGCGACGGAGAAGTACTTCTTGCCGTTTTCAATGCACCACTTCTTGTAGGTGCCGGCGACGGGGTGCTGGAACCTCGTGGGGTTGGTGGAGTTGCCGGTGATGGAGACGTTGACGCCCTCGTAACGCATTATGGCGACGCCCTCGTTCACGTCGTCCGCGCCGTAGCAGCGGACCTTCGCGCGGTCGCCCTTGGAGAAGGCGCGCTCGTAAACGACGGTCAGCTCGTCCTTGTACTGATCGTACTCGGTCTCAACGTAGGTGAAGCCGTTTATGCGGGAGATGATGTACGCCGCGTCCTTGCCGAGGCCGTTCAGGATGACCCTGAGGGGCTTAACCCTGACCTTGTTGGCGGTCGTTGCGATCTTGATGGCGCCCTCCGCGGCGGCGAAGGATTCGTGCCCGGCGAGGAACGCGAAGCAGTCGGTATCCTCGGAAAGGAGCATCGCGCCGAGATTGCCGTGACCGAGGCCGACCCTGCGGTTTTCGGCTACGGAGCCGGGGATGCAGAACGCCTGCAGGCCGATGCCGATGTTCTTCGCGGCTTCGGCGGCGGTCTTAGCGCCGTTCTTAATCGCGATGGCGGCGCCCAGCGTGTAGGCCCACTTCGCGTTCTCAAAGGCGATGGGCTGAGTTTCGGTGACTATCGCGAAAACGTCAAGGCCCTTGTCCTCGGTGATCTTCCTTGCTTCCTCAAGGCTCGAGATGCCGTACTTCTTCATTTCGGCTTCGAGCTTTGCCATTCTTCTTTCTTTGCCTTCGAATTCGATCATGATGAAACCTCCTTACTCCTTGCGCGGGTCGATGTAACGGGCGGCCTCATTGAACCTTCCGTAGGTGCCGGTGAACTTCTTGTAAGCCTCGTTCGGCTCCATGCCCTTCTTGATGGCGTCCATCATCTTGCCGAGGCTGACGTACTCGTAGCCGATGATCTCGTCGTTCTCGTCAAGGGCGAGCCTGCTGACGTAGCCTTCGGTCAGCTCGAGATACCTCGCGCCCTTGGCCTTCGTGCCGTACATGGTGCCGACCTGGCTCCTGAGGCCCTTGCCGAGATCCTCCATGCCGGCGCCGACGGGAAGGCCGTTCTCGGAGAACGCGCTCTGGCTCCTGCCGTAGACGAACTGAAGGAATATCTCGCGCATGGCGACGTTGATCGCGTCGCAGACGAGGTCGGTGTTCAGCGCCTCAAGCAGCGTCTTGCCGGGGAGTATCTCCGCCGCCATGGCCGCGGAGTGAGTCATGCCGCTGCAGCCGATGACCTCGACCAGCGCCTCCTCGATGATGCCCTCCTTGATGTTGAGGGTGAGCTTGCACGCGCCCTGCTGGGGAGCGCACCTGCCTACGCCGTGGGAGAGACCGGAGATATCGCCGATCTGCTTCGCCTTGACCCACTTGCCCTCCTCGGGGATGGGAGCGGGATCGTGCAGCGCGCCTTTTCTGACGCAGCACATGTTCTGTAATTCTGCTGTGTATTCCATATTGATTACCGTGCCCCCGGTTTTCGGGGGTTCCTTTCTTGACGGGGTGTGTTGGGCCCGGGCGGACTGCTTGAAAAACCGTTTTCGCCGCGGGAGGATATCGCTTCCGATTGAGCTTTATCCCGAACAGTATATCAATTATACGATAAAATTACAAGCTTTTTTTAGAAAAAACGAAAGACAAATCGCGCGAACTGTGGTACAATCGGTTTAAGAAACGAAAAAGGAGCCGACGATATGCCTTTTGCCGTCTGGCCCGCGGGGGGAGCCCTTTTAGCTGCGGCCGTAATGCATCTTGTCTCCTGCGTGAAACGCATGGAGGGGCTTAGGAAATACACCAAGGCGCTGCTCGTCCCGCTGATACTCTGCATACATATCATCGTCTGCGGCTTCTCGCACAGGCTCGTGATAGCCGCGCTCGTCTGCGGCTGGATAGGAGATATCCTCCTCATACCGAAGGACAGGAAGGCGGCCTTCATAGCGGGCGGCGCGTTCTTCCTCATAGGGCACGCGCTCTATATAGCGGAGGCGTTCCGGCTCAGGTTGCCCCAAAGCTCCTTTGAAAGGGCGGGGCTCGTCCCCGCTGTCATCACAGCGGCGGCGGTGGCCGCGCTTGCGCTCGCCGTGTACGCGGCTTTTTACCGCAGGATGGATAAAAGGCTCCGCATCCCCGGCGCAATGTACGCGCTCGCGCTCGCGTTCATGGCGGGAATAACGGTCTGGTCCATGATAGGCGGCGGCCTGAAAGCGGGGCCGCTCCTCATGGCGGCGGGAGGCGCGCTCTTCGCGGTCTCCGATTTTCTGCTCTGCGCGGGCCTCGTGCGGCTCGTAAGGCTTAAAAACAACAGGTTTTGGGTCATGCTGACCTACATACTCGCTCAAACGGGTCTGGCCCTGGGCTTCGCTCTTATTTAGGCGCCCGTTATAAGGAGGTTTTGTTTTGAACACTCTGGTACTCTTCTATTCCCTCACGGGGAGGACGCATTACGAGGCAAAGCGCATATCCGAGGAGATCGGCGCCGAGCGTTACGAGGTATGCGAGCGCTGGAGAAGGACAATGCTCTCCGCGTATTTTTTCGGCGTGGCTCAGGCGAGGAAGCGCAGCTTCATAATGACGGAGCCTCTCGCCGTATCGCCCGAGGATTACGACAGTATAGTTCTGATGGCTCCCATATGGGGCGGCTTTCCCGCGCCTGCGTTCAATTCGATGGTAAGGGAGATCCCCCGTCATAAGGAGGTGGAGGTGATACTGACCTCCGATTCGGGCAAAATGAGGGACAGGGCCGGCTTAAAGCATTATCTCGAAGCGCGCGGGCTCATAGTGAAGGATATCCGCGTGATAAAGACGGAAGACCTCATGAAGCGCGAAAGACGGTACAGGAAGCGCATGTTGAAGGCGGAGCTCGAAAGAAAGGACGGGGAGTGAAGCCGGCAAAGAACCGTAAGCCGGATTCGATTTCGCAGACGGCCACGCGCTGGGCGGGATATTCATAATCAAATAACACGGCGATATTATCATGAAACCGGGCGGGTGACCGCCCGGTCTTTCGTTCGGGATCTTTATGCATCATTATCATGCGGCAGGCGGGCGGTGGTTTTTTTGCACCGAACGTTTGACTTGCGCGTCCCCGTCTGTTATAATAAATGTTATGAGTGGAAGTATCGGCAATTCGCTTTTGAGGGACGGCCGCCTGAAAGCCGTTTACGAGCTTTTGGGCGAAGCCGGGACCGTCGCCGACGTCGGCTGCGATCACGGCTTCCTTTCGGCCGAGCTGATACTCTCCGGGAGCGCCGAAAGGGTCATAGCCTCCGACGTGAGCCAAGCTTCCGTCAAAAAGGCGGCGGCGCTTGCGGAAGGGCTCGGCATAGAGGACAGGATGACCGTCTCCCTTGCCGACGGGCTCGCCTCCGTAACGGGGGAGGAGAAGGGCCTCAGGATCGCCATATGCGGCATGGGCGGCGAGCTCATAGCCAGAATACTGGAGGATTCCCGCGAAAAGGCGAATAAGGCCGAGCTCATCGTGATGCAGCCCATGCGGGGCGAGGCGGAGCTTCGAAGGTATCTTTATGAGAACGGCTTCGGGATCGCGGATGAAATGGTCGTACTCGACGATGGGCGGTATTATCAGGTGATAGCCGCCGTGCCCGGGCGTGGGAACGATATCCCGGAGGGCTTTCCCAAGGACTTTTTCAGGTTCGGCTGGGTGATGGCGAAAAAGCGGGAAAAGGAGCTTTTGCCCCTGCTTTTGCATTACAGGGCCGTCTACGAGGCGGAGCTGAAAAAGGCCGAAAAATGCGGGAGAGCGCCCGAAAAGCTCGTTTCCGAAATTGAAAAAACGGATGCGCTGATCGCTTTCGTGAAGGAGAAAAAGGGTATGAAGCTGAACGATCTTCTTGCGGCGATGGAATCGATCGCCCCCAAAGAGCTCGCGCTCGATTTCGATAACCCGGGGCTCATCGTCGGCACGGACAGGAAGGAGATAAAGCGCGCGCTCGTTGCGCTCGACTGCACCGTTTCCGTCGCTGAAGAGGCCGCGGCCAAGGGCTGCGATATAGTGATCACGCACCATCCGCTGCTGTTCCGCGCCGTGAAAAGGATCGATCCCGCGGATCCCGTGACGGCTCCCGTCTGGAAGCTCATTCGGAACGGAGTCGCCATGTTCGCCGCGCACACCAATCTGGACAGCGCGGAGGGCGGCGTCAATACTACGCTCTGCCGCCTGCTGGGGATCGTGAACGAGGAACCCGTCCCGCCGGAAAACCTCTGCCGCGTGGGCGAGCTCGAAACCGAGACGACCTTCACCGAATTCGTAAGGAAGGCGGAGGAAGTCCTTCACACGAAGGCCCGCGCCGCCGGCCCCGAAAGGAGCGTCCGCCGCGTGATGGTCTGCGGGGGATCGGGCGGATCCGAATATCCCCTTGCCGCCGCCTGCGGAGCCGACGTGCTCCTGACGGGCGAATGCAGGCACAACGAGGCGATAGAGGCAGTATGCGCCGGTGTGAACGTCGTCGTTTGCGGGCATTATGAGACAGAGAGCATAGTGCTTCGGCCCCTCATCGAGAGGCTGAGGGAGCTGGCTCCCGAAGTTGAATTCCTCCTCTCCGAGGAGGGCGCGCCGCTTCGCGTGATCTGACGCGGGGCAAAAAACCAAGCAAAACCGTAAGAAAGGAAGCTCCCGCAATAACGGGGGCGCGGTGGAAATATGACACAGACTGAGATCATCTGGAAGTATCAGGAAGCGGAGATGGAGCTCGACAGGCTCCAGAAGGAACTCGAGCAGACGCCCGAAAGGCAGAAGCTTCGCAAGCTCCGCAAGATACTGCAGGAGCAGACCGACAAGATCGAGGCGCACAAGAACGGCCTCAAGCAGAAGGAAGCCGAGCTTGAGAACGGCCTTGCCAAGCTGGAGGCGCTCCTCAAGGAGTACGACCTCGAGCAGGACGACCTCAACATCATGATGGAGGACGAGGAGTGCACCGCCGAGGAGCTCACCGAATCGAGGAAGTCGATGGAGAGCCTGCTCGAAAAGGTCAATTCGCTGAGGAAGACCCTCTCCGAGACCAAGGAATGGATCGACAAGACCGCCGAGGCCATCAAGGAGACCTACGCCAAGGGCGCTAAGACCAAGAGGGATTACGAGGCCGCGAAGGCCGTCGTCGAGACCGAGAAGCTCGAGCATAAGCCCGTCATCGACAAAGCGAAGAAGGCCGTCGACATGATCGCCGCGCAGCTCTCGCCGGAGCTTCTGAAGCGTTACAATACGATCAAGAAGAAGCATCCCAACCCGGTCGCAAGGGTATCGGACAACCGATGCAGCGGATGCGGAATGAGCCTCCCCATGAACACGATAAAGAAATTCGCCTCGGGCAGCGCGATAATCGAATGCGAGAACTGCGCGAGGATACTCTGCCCCGAAAAGCAGGAGTGACGAATTCAGGATTTGAGTAAGCCAAGTGACCGCGCCGGGAGCATTCCCGGTGAGGAAAGTCCGAGCTCCACAGGACAAGGGTGCCGGATAACGTCCGGTGAAGGCGACTTTAAGGAAAGTGCAACAGAAATAAACCGCCCCGCGCAAGCGGAGCAAGGATGGAAAGGCGGGGTAAGAGCCCACCGGCGGCACGGTAACGCGCCGCGTCCCTGTAAACCCCACCCGGAGCAAGATTGAAATGGGAGCATTCAATGGCTGTCCGTCACGCTCCCCGTAATCGCTGGAGCCGCGCGGTGACGCGCGGCCAAGATAGATGGTCACATAAACAGAACTCGGCTTACGGCTTGCTCAAAATATGAAGATCCGAAGGGTGAACCCCTTCGGATCTTCTTTTTGCTTGATCGTTTATTTTCTTTTTCCGCAGTTTTTATTGCAGGAGGCGCAGTCCTTGCCGCAGTCGGAACAGCAGTCCCCCTTTTTGACGAAGAAATGCCTGTAAAGCACGTAGAGCGTAAGCGCGGCTATCGCCCCCGCGGGGATGTACCAGAACCAGTTCGGCAAAGCTTTCTCCTTTCCTTTACAGACGGCGGTAGACGTTCCGCCCGTTCTCGGCGGCGGGAACGGGGGAGAGCCCGAAAAGGCGGCATCCGTTCACAAACGCCGCTTCGCAGGCCTCCTCGGGGGAGATCCCCCTTATTTCGGCGAATTTTTCCGCAACGAAGGGTATGAAGGTCGGATCGTTCCTCTCCCCCCTGTGCGGAACGGGCGCAAGATAGGGGCAGTCCGTCTCGAAAACGAAGCGGTCGAGTGGGATCATTTGGGCGGTCTCGACTCCGCGGCGGTTGTTCTTGAAAGTCAGAGAGCCGCCGAACCCCAGATAAAGCCCCATGTCAAGGCATTCCTTTGCCGATTCCGCGCTGCCCGAATAGCAGTGCATTACCCCGCCGATGCCGGTAAGCGCGGCCCTGTGCGCCCGAAGGATATCCATAGTATCGCCCATTGCGTCCCTGATATGCAGCACCACGGGCAGCTTCAGCTCCTCCGCGAGGGAGAGCTGTTCGTCGAAAACCTTCCTCTGCACGTCTCGCGGGGAGAGATCGTAGTAATAATCGAGGCCTATCTCGCCCAGGGCGACGGTCTTTTTGTTTTTCAGCAGGGAGGCGAGCAGCGCGTATTTCTCCGCGTCCATGAACACGGCCGTATGCGGATGCATGCCGAATACGCCGTAGAACATATCGTAACGGTCGATAAGCGCGAGCGTCGCCGAAACGTCCCGAAGATCGCATGCGACGTCGAGCACGAGCTCGACGGGGGAGGGCAGGAGCTTTTCCGTAATAAGGGCGTCCCTGTCCTCGTCGAAGCGTTTATCCGAAATATGCGCGTGTGTGTCGAATATCCTCATCGGGTATTATTCCGCCGTCTTTTCAAGGGGAGTGAGATCGAGCTCGCCGAAGCTCTTCAGGCATTCGAGCAGCGAGGCCGCTATCAGCCTCACGCCGCCCTCGGCGTCGCTCTCGATGTTCGTGGGCATGAGGGGATCGTGCAGGGAGCGCCTTATAAGGAACCAGCCGTCGCCGTGAGCCTTATCGGCGTTCACCCTTACGCCCTCGTAATTGTTGGGGACTATCGAGAAGCCCTCGCGGGAGCCGAAGTATTCCGTAACGGTTTCGAGCACCTTTTCCGTCACGGGGCCGAAATCCGGGCAGAGCACGGGAAGCCTCGCCTCAGCGGATTCCGCGGGCTCGCGCAGGGAGGCTATCAGATCGAGCGGCGACCTGCCCTCGGCCTTGCTCCTGACGAGCTCGACGAGCAGCTTCACTATCACGTACGCGCCGTCGTCAAGGAAATAGTTCTCCCGGAGCGCGCCGTGGCCGCTGGTCTCCATCGCGAAAATCGCGTTCTCGCCCTCTCCCATGAGGCGTATCGCCTCGTTGATGACGTTGCGGTAGCCCCTCTTGAACCTGTGATGGCGGCAGCCGAGGCCCTCTATGAACTCGGCAAGCCCGGTGGAGGTGATGGAATCGGTCACGACGGTTATGGGGCCGTACTGATCCCTCAATATCGCAGTCATGAGAGCGATGAGACGGTTGCGGTCGAGCGCGACGGCGGAGCCCTTTCCGTCGGGGAGCACGGCTCCCGCGCGGTCGACGTCCGTATCGAATATTATGCCCATGTCCGCCCCGGTCTCTATAACGGCGTTCGTGATGGAAGCCATCGCCTCGGCGTTCTCGGGATTGGGCTGATGATTGGGGAAATGCCCGTCGGGCTCAAGATAGAGGCTGCCGGCCGTATCCGCGCCGAGGGGCGAAAGCAGCCTTGCGGCAAAGAAGCCGCCCGCGCCGTTGCCCGCGTCCACTATGATCCTCATGCCGGAAAACGGCTTCGCGTCACAGGGGAGGGAGAGCGCCGCGAGTATCTTGCCTTTAAGCCCCTCGATATAGGGGGTCATCACGTCGCAGGAGACGAACTCGCCCCCGATATCGGGAACGCCCATATCGTCCGGGACTTCGGCGGCGTAAGCGAGTATCTTCTTGACGTCGGCTTTTTCAAGGCCGGATCTCTTCGTAAAGAATTTTGCGCCGTTCCTCTCAAAGGGCAGATGGCTGGCGGTGACCATTATGCCGCCGTCGTAAACGCCCTCCGCGCAGCACATGAACATTGCGGGAGTGGAGGCAAGGCCGGCTATCTCCGCCGCTGCGCCGAAAGCGATAAGCCCCGCCGCGAGCGCCTTTGCAAGGCTCGGGCCCGTCAGGCGGGAATCTCTGCCTATCGCGACGCGCAGCTCGTTCGCGGGCTTGCCCGTCTGCTCGGAAAGCCACCTTGCGAATGCGAAGCCGATATCACGCGCGGCTTCCAGGGAGAGGTTCACGGGCTTGCCGCCTTCGACCTCAAGGGCCGTGCCCCTTACGTCGCTGCCGTTCTGCAGGGAAGTATAATCCTTCATGATTTGACCTCCTTATAGGAATCGCTCTTTAATCAAAAGCAGGCACGAAAAGGAAGAAACTCTTGGCGCCTGCTGATGGATCGGATATGAAAATGTCTGTTAAACTGCGAAGCCACGGCCCCTTGAGGGCGCGAAATGAAAACAAGGTACCGAGTCAGCATAGGTGACTCGGCGTAAGCCTTTGCCACAAGGTACCCAATCAGCATAGCTGATTGGGCGTAAGCCTTTGCCACAAGGTACCGATCCGTCATAGCCGGATCGGCGCTCGGCTGAAAGCGCCGCACTGCGGCCCTTTCCGGGCGCGAAATGAAAACAAGGTACCGAGTCAGCATAGCTGACTCGGCGTAAGCCTAAAAACGCAACACCGTTGCGTTTTTTTAACGGCTTACGCCTCAAAGTAATCCCCGCGCTTGTAGTCGTAGATAGCGCTGATGGAGTACTTTTCGATATTGTCGAGTACCTTGCCGGTGCCGATGGCCACGCAGGAGATGGGATCCTCCGCAACGTAGCAGGGGACCTTGGTGTGCTCGGCGACAAACTTGTCCATGCCGTAGAGCAGAGCGCCGCCGCCCGTCAGGCATATGCCGTTCTCCGCTATATCGCTGGCGAGCTCGGGCGGGGTCTTCTCGAAGAGGTTGCGGATCGTCTCGAGTATGTTCTGCAGGGGCTCCTCAAGGGCGTCGATCATCTCGTTCGAGCCGATGGTTATCGCCTGGGGCAGACCGCTTATCAGGTTGCGGCCCTTAACGTCGATATAGAGCTGTTCCTTGCGGGGGTATGCGGAACCGATGCGGATCTTCATATCCTCGGCGGTGCGCTCGCCGATCAGCAGGTTGTGCTTCTTGCGCATGTAGCGGACGATCGCCTCGTCGAACCTGTCGCCCGCAACCTTGATGGACTCGGAAAGAACGGAGCCGCCCAAGGAGATAATGGCGACGTCCGTCGTGCCGCCGCCGATATCGACGACCATGTTGCCTCGCGGCTGGGAGATGTCGATACCCGCGCCGATGGCGGCCGCGATGGGCTCCTCGATGAGGTAGGTATGCCTTGCGCCGGCTTCCTCGGTCGCGTCGATAACGGAACGCTTCTCGACCTCGGTGACGCCGGAGGGAACGCAGACTACCACGCGGGGCTTAAAGAAGATCTTCGTGCCGACGACTTTCTTGAGGAAGTGGCGAAGAAGCCTCTCGGTGATGTCGAAATTGGAAATGACGCCGTCGCGCAGGGGGCGGATGGCGATGATGTTGCCGGGGGTACGGCCGAGCATGCGGCGCGCTTCCTCGCCGACGGCATAGATGTGACCGGTGATCTTCTCAACGGCGACGACCGACGGCTCGCGGAGCACGATGCCCTTATTATGCACATATACAAGAACGCTGGAAGTACCGAGATCGATACCCACGTCGTTAAATTCAAAGAAACCCATAAAGTTCTCCGTTCGATGATCTGAAGGATATAACGGGACGATATCCATTCATAATATTTTAACATCAGATAATCAACTCTTCAATAGGGTAAATCAAAAAATAATGAAAATTTTTTGAATATAATTTAATGATCCGAAACCCCGCCGAATAGTATGTTTATGAGGACTCGCGATCGGGGGGGGATGACGCAATGCTGTTCGGAGTGAGCTTCTGCCGGGGCTGCGGCAGGGTAAAAAGAAGGCGGGGAAGGGACGGTTTTCCCTTTCCCGCCGTAATGGCTATTTTGGCGGCGCTCGTTTTCACCGCGCTGCTCTTTCTTGCCCCGCAATGGCTGCTGGTGCTGCTCGTGCTGTTTTTAACGCTCGGGATTATAGCTCTGGTCTGCCTGCCCTGCAGATGAGCCTGCGGAGCGCTATTATGGGCCGGGCGCGTTATTCGCCGAAAGCCTTTGCCGCCCTCTCGAGCATGTCCCTTATCGGGAGCTCGTACGGGCACCTCGTTTCGCACGCGCCGCATTTGATGCAGGCGGACGCCTTCACGGCAAGGCCCGCGTAGCGGTCCCTCGCCCAGTCCTCGAGGCCGTATCTTTCAAGATAGCCCTCGAACAGGAACACGGAGGGGATCTGTATGCCGACCGTGCAGGGGGCGCAGTAATTGCACCTGCGGCAGAAATTGCCCGTCAGCGTGGAACGGATCTTCTCAATGCGCGCCTTCTCGTCCTCCGTAAGCGGGGAGGAATCGAGCGAGGCGTTTTCTTCGATCTCGCTTTCAAGATACATGCCGGGTATGACCACCGTGACGAACGGATCCGTAAGCAGATACCTCATCGCGGCCGTTCCGTCCTCTATTGCGCCTCCAGCGAGGGGCTTCATGGCGATGAACGCCTTGCCCGCCTCGCGGCATTTTTCAACGAGCTCCTTTCCCTGCGTCTCAACGATGTTGTAGGGGAACATTATCGACTCGACGAAATCGAGTGAGAGCGCCCTTTCGAACACCGCAGCGCTGTGGCAGGTGAGGCCGATATGCCTTATCCTGCCCGCTTCCTTGGCTTCGAGCAGGGCTTCGAGCGCGCCGCCCGGGGCGAGTATGGTATCGAGCTTCGCCATGGCGGGGTTGTGTATCTGATAAAGGTCGATGACGTCCGTGCGGAGGTTGTGAAGGCTCGTTTCGATATCCTTCGCCATCGCCTCCTTCGATGCCGCCATGCTCTTCGTGCAGAGGAAGAGCTTATCCCTTATGCCGAGCTTTTCGACGGCATAGCCTATGTACTGCTCGCTCACCGTGTAGCCGCGGGCCGTGTCGATATAGTTCACGCCCATTTCGACGAGTTTTTCAAACAGCTTCGCCGTGCCTTCCTCGTCTATGCGCTGGATGGGTATCCCGCCGAAACCCACGCGGGAAACGGTGACGCCCGTGCTTCCGAAGGGGATGTATTCCATAACTGCCTCCTGTGCTTTTCTTGACTTGATTATAGCAGGTTTTGTCCCGACTTACAACTCATTATTTCGAGTATGGTTTTTTCAACGGGGAGCATGTCCAAAGCTATGCGGCCCATGTTTTGCATCGTCTCCTCCGCGGTCGCGCCGAGTATGCCGTGTATGGGCTCCGCGCCCATCCCCATGACCGCCATCTCGGCTGCCGAATACGCCATATCCACACCGACCGCCGCTTTAAGCGAACAGCCGGTATTGCCGCCGTGGCAGATCATTCCGGTTACGGAAGCCGCCATGGAGTTAAGCGCGCAGGTCAGCGTTTTTTTAAGCCCTTCCCTGTCGGGGCAGGGGGCGCCGCTGCCTATGGAGTTTTTCGCGAGCAGATAGGTTATGCCGAGGCATGCGCCCGTGCCTCCCGCAAGCACGCAGCCGCAGGCGGTGGATAAAAGCCCCGAGTTTTCCTTGATATACATGGTAATAAGCATGGAAAGGAGCAGCGCGCGCGAACAGTCATTGCGGCTGTCGCGGCCCGTTTTTTTGATCAGCTCCCCGCCGCCTACGCCGTAATACTCGGCCGCCTCATACACGGGGAGCATGCAGAGTATCCCGTGGCTGCCGCTGCCGGTTATCGCCATCGCGGGGGCTTTCGCTCCGCGCACGCGCGCCTCTATCGCGCCCGCCGTTATAATATCGGAGAGGCTCCGCGCCGTGGTTCCGCTATTTCGGGCAAAGCCCTCGCGCGCTTCGGTCAAAGACATCAGCCCGCGCCTTCGCCCCTCGCGGTACAGCTCCAGATTCATAGCGACGGCCCTTTCGATGAAATCGAGCCCCTCGGCGTTCTCCACGCAGTCGAGGATATCGTCGAACGTGACGGACGATACCCTGAAAGGAGCCTCCTTCTTTTCATCGTCGGTTCGGCTTATCGGAGCGTCTGTTCCGTTCACGGTCAGCTTCGTCAGCCTGTCGTGCCTTCCCGAGACCAGGGCCGAGGCTTTGCCGTTCTCCGTTTCGACGGTCGCTTCGATAAAGATATCCGGCGATACGGAGGCCAGCTCGGCTCTCGCTCTGCCCGACGATACGAGCTTCTTCGCCGCGGCGACGTCCTCCGGCGAGGCGTTCCCGACGGCGGTGAGCTTCTTGTCGGGATCTCCGCAGACGGCTCCAAGGGCCGCCGCAAGAGCGCAGCCCATGCCGTCGGCTCCGGGCACGGCGCAGGTGAAGGAGTTCTTGTAAACGCCCGAATTGAGCTTGACTTCAACGCTCCTGACGGAGCCTCCCAAAGCGCTCCTTGCCGCGGCTGCGGCGTAGGCGATCGCGCCGGGCTCCGTCACGCCGAGGGACGGGGAAAGATCGTTTTTTACGGCTTCTATCAGCTTTTTTGCGGTTTCGTTCATGGTTCCCTCTTCATTCAACGCATTTTATCAGCTCGTCCACGGCGGTCCCCGCGATACGGAACATATCCTCCGGGGACTTCTTTCTCAGCCTTATCTGCAGGGCGTGGGTGTTCATGTCCCTTCCGCCCTCCTTTATCTGCCTCGTGAGCACGCGCGCACCGGGCATTTTGGCAACTGCGGCGAAGAACTTCTCCGCCGATATGCTCGCCCTCGGCGAGAACACGAGATCGGCCTCCTCCTGCTTTACGGAAACGGAGGCGAGCCCCGCTTCCTCGGCCTTGGCTTTGAGGAGCGAAATGTCAAGAAGGTTCTGCACGGGCTTCGGTATGTCGCCGTAGCGGTCGATCAGCTCGTCCTGCACGTCCCTCATGGAGTCGACGTCGCTTATCGCGGCTATGCGCTTGTACATTGAAATGCGCCCCTGCTCCCGTTGGATGTACTTCTTCGGGATGTGCGCGTCAATGGGTATCTCCATCACGGCGTCGAACTCGGGCTTTTCGGGGATGCCCCGCGCCTCGTGTATGGCGGAATCGATCAGCTTGCAGTACAGCTCGTAGCCGACCTCCGCCATATGGCCCGACTGCTCCGCTCCGAGCACGTCTCCCGCGCCCCTTATCTCCAGATCGCGCATGGCTATGCGGAAGCCCGCGCCGAACTGCGTGAACTCCTTTATGGCGGTGAGCCTTTTATCGGCAACCTCGGTCAGCACCTTGTCCCTTCTGAAGGTCAGATAAGCGTAGCCAAGCCTCGCGCCCCTGCCGACCCTGCCCCTCAGCTGATAGAGCTGGGCAAGGCCGAGGTTGTCCGCGTCAGTTATTATCATCGTGTTAACGTTGGTTATGTCGAGCCCGTTCTCGATTATCGTCGAGCAGACGAGCACGTCGAACTTCCCCTCAAGGAAATCCATCATGGTGCTCTCGAGCCGTCTTTCCGGCATCTGCCCGTGGGCGTAGGCGATCCTCGCCTCGGGTATCAGCTCCTGAAGCTTGGAGCAGAACAGATCCATAGTCTTGACCGAGTTGTACAGGAAATACACCTGCCCGCCCCTTGCGAGCTCCTTCAGAACGGCCTCCCTGATAAGCTGATCGTTGTACTCGCAGACGAGCGTCTGCACGGGATAGCGGGATTCGGGCGGCGTCTCGATCACGCTCATATCGCGTATCCCGGAAAGGCTCATGTGGAGCGTGCGGGGGATGGGCGTAGCGGAGAGGGTGAGCACGTCGACGGACTTCTTGAGCTCCTTTATCTGCTCCTTGTGATTCACGCCGAAGCGCTGCTCCTCGTCGATTATGAGCAGGCCGAGATCGCGGAATTTCACGCTCTTCGCAAGCAGGCTGTGGGTGCCGATTATAACGTCGATCTCGCCCTTTTTGAGCCTGGCCTTTATATCCTCCTGCTCGCGCGGGGTGCGGAACCTCGAAAGCAGATCCACGTTCACGGGGAACCCCGCGAAGCGCGATGAGAAGGTGTTGAAATGCTGCTGGGCAAGTATAGTCGTCGGCACCAGAACGGCGCACTGCTTGCCGTCCATGGCGCATTTGAAGGCGGCCCTCAGCGCCACCTCGGTCTTGCCATAGCCCACGTCGCCGCAGAGCAGACGGTCCATGATGCGGCCGCTCTCCATGTCGGCCTTTATCTCGGCTATGCTCGTAAGCTGATCGGCGGTCTCGGTATGGGGGAAGCTCGCCTCGAGCTTCGCCTGCCACGCCGTGTCGGGGGAGAAGGCGTAGCCCTTCATGCGGCTCCTTTCGCCGTAGAGCGCGACCAGATCGAACGCCAGCTTCTTCGCGCTCTCGCGCGTTTTTGCGACCGTCCTCTGCCATTCGCCGGAGCCGAGCTTCGAAAGCTTCGCCTTCGATTCGTCGCCGCCTATGTATTTCTGCACCCTGTCCAATTGATCCGTGGGGATGTAGAGCTTATCGCCCGCAAGGTACAGCAATTCTATGTAATCACGGGTCTTTTTGTCGACCGTGAGCGTCTTTACTCCCGTGAATCGGCCTATACCGTGCGCCTCGTGCACGACGAGATCGCCCACCTCCAGATCGGTGAAGGCAAGGGAGGAGCGCTTTTTGGCGGGCCGCTTGACGGCGCGCTGCTCCGTGCCGTAGATCTCGTATTCCGATACCGCCGCGAGCTTTATCTCCGGGTACTCGAAGCCCATCGGAAGCGCTTCGCCCGTTATCAGGACTTCACGCGGGGCGGGAAGCCGCGTCAGCTTTTCCGTATAGGGCAGATCGAGCCCCAGATCGGAAAGCGAATCCTTCAGCCTTTCGCCGTGCTTCCCCGCGAAGAGGATCACCGAACTGCCCTTCTGCTTCCAGCTCTGGATATCGTCCCGCAGGAGCTCGCCCCTGCCCATGTATCTCGGCGCGGGGCGCGTCTCGAAGCGGAAAAGCCCGTTGGAGTGAATGAGGCCGTAGCTCCTCGTAAGGGAGAAGAGCAGGAGCGTCCTTCCCGTGTCGAGGCCCTCTATCGTCTCCATCGGGGAATGGAGCAGCCCCTCCTGCAGCTCGTGGCCGCGGCCCTCCTTCAGTACGGAGGACAGCCCTTCGAGGAAATTGGAGTAAGCGAGCCTGCCGCTCTCCTCGACTCTTGAGGGCTCGTCTATCAGTATCGCGCTCCCGTCGGGCAGGTAATCCTTAAGCGTTATCTTTTCGCGGCAGAATACGGGCAGGAGCATCATCGCGTTGTCGGGCGTGCTACCCTCGCGCAGTATCTCGGTCTCCTCCGAATAATGCGGCTTGCCGCGAAGCGCCGCTATGCCCTTCCTGCGAAGCTCCTGCGTAAGCGGAAGCTCGGCCGCGGGGGGTATGGAGGCCGAGTCGATATTCCGAATCGAGCGCTGGGAGGCCGCGTCGAATTCGCGCATGGTGTCTATCTCGTCCCCGAAGAACTCTATCCTGACGGGGTTAGGCGCCGTGAGCGGGAATACGTCGATATAGCCGCCGCGCTTCGTCACCTGACCGGGGCCCTCGCAGACCTCCTCCCGGACGTAGCCGGCGTCGATGAATCTTTTCAGGAGAGCGTCGGGGGAGACCTCGGCTCCCACCCTCACGGTGCGGCAGGCGTCAGCGATCAGCTCGGGCGGAGCCATCCTCTGCATGAGCGCCTCTATCGAGGTCACGACGAAGCTCCTTTCGCCGCCGATAAGGCGCATCATCACCTTGAGCCTCTGCGAGGTGACGGAGGGGGATTCGGTGAAATGCTGAACGGAAAGAGGCAGCTCCCTTGCGGGGAAGAGCTGAGCCTCGGGCACGTAATGAAGCAGCTGCTCATGCGCCTTTGCCGCGGAAAGCGCCGTCGGAGCGACGTAAAGGAACGATCCGCCGACATCTTCGTAAAGCGCCGCGGCGGCGTGGAGCCTGTGCGCTTCGCCGAGGCCGAATACGCTGAACGGGCCGCAGCCTTGTATCAGCTCGTCCCTCAGCCTCGCGTATTCGCCGCAGGAGTCAAGTATCTTCAGTATAAGGTCGTTTGCCATCGTTTCCTCGCTCGTTTTTTTATACGCGCAAATGCCCGTCCCGCGCCCCGAGGGGGGCATGGCATGGGCAATAAGCTTTTATTCAAATGCCGAAGGCCGCTGCGATCAGTTGGCGGAAGTAAGCTCCCTTATCGCGGCCTGCAGCTGAGTATCCTCTTCAAGATGCTCGGTGTACAGGGTGAAAATGTCGTAAGCTTTAAGCTCGTCGGGCAGATCGACGACGATATCCGGGGTGATGCCCGTTCCGCCGAGGTTCGTCCCGTTGGGGGTGTAATAGGCGTCGGTCGTCAGCTTCAGCCAGCCGTGCCCCGCGTCGAGGCGGACGGTCGTCTGCACGACGCCCTTGCCGTAGGTCTGCGTGCCGATTATCTTCGCCCTGCCGTTATCCTGCATGGCTCCTGCGAATATCTCGCTCGCGGAGGCGGAGTATTCGTTCACGAGCACGACGAAGTCGATATCGTACATGTCGGCGTTGGACTCGAAATACCTGGTGGGATCGGTCGTGTTGCCGCGCATGGAAACGATCGTGCATTTGGGCAGGAGCATATCGCAGATGTTGACGACGATCGAGAGCGAGCCGCCGGGATCGTCCCTCAGGTCTACCACGACCCGCTTTATGCCCGCGTTTATGAAGCCCTCTATAGCGTCGCGGAACTCGTTCTCGGCGTTGCCGGAGAAGGAGCTGAGGTACAGATATCCGATATCGCCTATGGTCATGGTCTCGACGCGCTTGACGTAAACCGCGCCGCGCTCAACCTCGAAGGTCTTTTCCTCATCTCCGCGCCTTACGGTGATGCTGACCTTGCTGCCCTCCTCGCCGGTTATGAGCGAAACGAGATCGTTGCTCGAGGAGGAGGTGATATCCTTGCCGTCCACCGCGATGATGACGTCCTTTGCAAGAAGGCCCGCCTTCTCCGCGAAGGAGCCCTCGTACACGCGGCGGATCAGAGCGCCCGTGCCGTCCGGGTTCTGCACGAGTATGCCTATGCCGTAGTAATTGCCGTTGAAATTGTTGGTGTAAGCCTCGTATTCCTCATCGGTGAAATAGGCGGCGTAGGGATCGCCGACGGCGTCAACCAGCGCGTGGGAGGCCTTTTCGACGAGCGTCTTGGATTCGGGGGTCTCGCCGAAATGATAAGCGTCGATCCTCTGCAGAAGCTCGCTTATGACGGAGGAATCGTACTCGCCCATGTTCTTGATAAGGCGCAGGTTCGCAAGCCCGCCGGAGATCTTCGATACGAGCGCAAGCGTTAAAGCGACGCCAAGGAGCACGCCCGCGAGTATGCAGATCACAACGTAGAGCGCCTTGGGCTTAACGTATTTTACGCCGCCGTCCTTTGCAAGCGCGCCCTCGCCCTCGCCGAATATCTCGAGCTTGCGGACTTCCTTTTCCTCTTCCTCGGCGCGGGCTTTTATCTCCTCCGCGTTAAGCGTTACCGTGTCCAAAATGTTGGTCTTATCTTCCATCGGGAGCCTCCTGGGTGGTGATGTTCTTCTGCGGTATGCCGATCAGCGAATCGGGCGGGAGCTTCATCCTGTCCCACATGCCGTATTGATCGACGTCGGAAATGGCCTTCATAAGGCGCATCTCCGGGTCGGGTACTATTTTGCGAAACTCCTTAAGAAGGAGCTTCATGTCCTCGCGTTTCGTGTAGCCCGCCACGGGGCAGTTGGGCTTCTGCACGGGAAGGCCGAGCCTCTTCGCCGCGGATATCGCCTCCTTCTCGGGGAAGAAGACGAGGGGGCGTATTATCGTAACGTCCTTGCGGTCCATGTAGGTAATGGGCGCGAACGTGTTGAGCCTCGCTTCGAAGAAGAGAGAGAGGAGGAAGGTCTCGATCACGTCCTCCCTGTTGTGGCCAAGGGCTATCAGATTGCAGCCCCTTTCAAGAGCCGCGTCGTTTAGGGCTCCTCTGCGGAATTTGGCGCAGAGCGCGCAGGGGTTCTTCTCTTTGCGGATATTGAACACCACGTCGCCGATGTCCGTTTTGACTATATCCAGCCGCACTCCGGCGCTTTCCGCCCATGAGGTGAGCGCCGAATGATCCTGCTCGACGAGGCCAAGATCCAGCATAACGCCCATGACCTCGTACTTTTTCTTGGAGAACATACGGTAGAGCGAGAGCCCGTACAGGAGCAGCAGACTGTCCTTCCCGCCGCTCACGCCGACGCAGATCCTGTCCCCGTCGTGTATCATGCCGTAGCGCTCATCCGCCCTTCGGATGCAGCCCAGTACCCGCTTCATTTCTTTCGACCTCTTTCGCAAATTTGCCCTGATACTATTATACCGCAATTTCGATGAAAAGTACATAGGCAAGTTGTGATGGATGCGGGCGGCGCAGGCGAATTATACCCTTGACGTACTACGAACAAACGTGCTATAATAGAAATGTGGGGTGACATATTGTCACCGTCGGGGTGACATATTGTCACCGTCGGGGTGACATATTGTCACGGCATATTATAAATCTAAAGCTTACAATAACGCTTCGCGCTCTCTCTGTCGGTCGATCGCGAAGCGGGGCGACAGACCGGCTGACGAAAGCGCGAAAAAAAGAAAAGGCTGCGTTCGGTCTTCCGAAAAACAGCTTGCGGTTTTACCGCCGATGTGGTATCCTAAACCCCGGCAGAAAAAAGGGGCAGAGCGCCCCGCGATAATATCATTACAGGAGGACAGATCATGCGTATCAAAATAACGGCTTTGCTGATAGCCGTTCTCATGCTGACGGCGCTTTGCGCGTGCAGCCGAAAGCCCGATGAGGGCAATACCCAGGCCCCGACGGAGGTCCCGACAGAGGCTCCGACAGAGGCTCCCACTGAGGCGCCTCAGGCTCAGATACCGCAGCCCGCCGGCGCGGATTCCGTCAAAACGCTCCTCGAGAAGAGCGTCGAGTTCTTCCGCGCAGGAGGCGACTATACGAAGATCGCGGACGTCCACAGCCGGCAGGGCTATATCGCGTTCTTCATAATGGAGGATCTGCTGAGGAACAGCGAGCTGACCTTCGCGGAGGCGATGGAGAAGGCCGCGCTCGTTTTCGGCGACGCGGATACCCTGAAGAAGGAGGAGCCCGAGCTCGCCGAGGAGATCTATGACGAGTTCGACGCCATGGAGCCGGAAGAGTTTATCGACGAATACATGACCGATCTGCGCGATTCCATCAAAAGGGGCGAGATCACGGAGGCGAACGAGAATTACGAGCATTACTGCGCCATGCTTGCCGATTGGGACAAGGGCGCGGAGTACATGTTCGAGAAATATCCCGAGCTTTACGATCTGGCGGACGAGCACCATATCGGCATCGGCCTTGAAGGCGCGATGAGGCAGCTGCGCAGGTTCGCCGCGTTTGAGGCGGACACCCACGATTACTCCCGCTTTACGGATCTCGAATGCGAATACAGCCCCGAGAACACCTTTGTTGAAAACGGGATCTGCTCCTACGATATGGGTACCGTCGTCGACGGAAACGAGGTCTGGTATATCAGCATGATCTACTTCGTTGAGGGCGAGACCTATTATCTTATCGGCTACACCTACGCCGTCGGCAGCATGGGCGGCTGAAAAAAGCGCCGCTCTCCCCAACGAAAATATCGCCAAGAAAGGTCGCTCAATGAAAAAGAAGCTCATCGTATGTCTTGCCGCAGCCGTCGTTCTGCTGCTGATCGCCGTGCTCATACCGCGCGTCTCCTTCAAGCGTTTCGCGCCGGACGCCTCCGTCTATCACGTCAATGAGGACGGCGTGGATCACTATGCCAGATTCGACGGGAAGAAGCTCATAATAGTGTCCTCCATGAACGGTATGCAGGTCGTCTGCAGGCAGGACTACAAGGTGAAGGGCCAATACTGGCCGCGCCTCTTCGGGAACAATTTTTTCAGCGAGCCCTCGTGGAAGGCGATAACGAAGCTTCCCGAAGGCGCTCTCCCCGCGAAAATGAAGGTCACCTGCGAGAAGAGCTGGTATGCGGTCGTCCGTTCCGCCGGTCACGTGGAGCATATCGAGCAGACGAGCGAGGAGGGGCAGGAGTCCGTCGATCTGATCTATTTCTATGAGGACAGCATCGTTTTCGATCGGGCGACCTGGGAGAAGGTCGAAGGCCTCGATCCCGAGCTTGCCGAGTTCGTGTCAAGGGAGCTCGATCCGCTGTTCGAATAAGAATAAGGGCGGCGTATAATTTGGCGTATTATCGTCCGATAATAAGAGATCCGGGGAAACGGATATCCCCGGATCTTAATTTGTATTGCGCTTTCGTTTTTGCCTTTCAGCCGTCGATAGTGATTATTATCGGGTCTCCCGCGGGTATGACTTTACTGTAGGAGAGCGGTTCGCCCCCGTCCGGCACGACCGTCCCGCTTATCAGCCATTCGCCATTGCCGCGCTCGACCGTGACGTGCACGTTTACCATATGGCGGCTCTTGGCGAAAGCAAGCTTTAGTGTTACCGGCTGAGACTCCGTCCCGACCGTGACCGAATGCAGATCGTGATCCCAGAAGGAATAAGAGCGGACGATACTTCCTTCGCGCACCGTGACCGTGCCTATCACCGTGTCGTGAACGTTCTCCGGATCGGATGCGCCGGGATCGCTGATGCGCGCAGTAACGGACTTTATGGGCTCGACTATGCGGTCGGTAACGGCTTTGATCGGCTCGGCTATTTCCTCGGGGAGCGTTTTTTGAAAGAACAACAGCGCAGCGATCAAAAATACCGCCGCAAGCAATACTGTTATTATCGGTTTGAGCTTACCGTTCATACCGGCCTCCGAAAAAAATGGGAACCCAAATAAGGGCCCCCCAAATCATTATGACGTTTCTTACTTGAACAGCTTCCTTACGAGCCAAACGACAAGGCACGCGCCGCCGATGGAGAGCAGTATGCCGGTGATCCAGCCGCCGCCCACGCCGAGCAGGTTGCCGATAAGGCCGCCTACAAGACCGCCGACGATACCGAGGAGCAGGTTCTTGAGTATGCTGCTGCTGTCGCCCTTCATGAGCTTGTTGGCGGCAAAGCCGCAGAGAGCGCCGATAACGAGTTCGACCAAAAGTTTCCAGATCATATTATGCCTCCCGTATGAATGATTATTGCTCTCGCGCCCGAGGACGCTTCGCGGCTCCCGTTAAGGATCCGTCACCTGAATTATAAAGCCTGTCCCCGACAAAATCAATAATATTGTGAAAAGATTTTTCCGGCTTTTTCGATGACCTGATCCGCGGCGTTCCAAAAAGAGGAAGCCCCGCCGGCATTATGCGGGCGGGGCGTTTTTATTGTTCTGTCAATTGCCTTCGGGGCTCATTCCCAGTCGGAGTCGCCCATCATGGAGAACATAAGCAGCATGAGCTGCGAGGAGTAGTTCTGCATCGCGGTCTCGTATTCGACCTGCTCCGCGTCCTCGGGGAAGCATTCGGAAACGTCCATGAGGCTGTCGATGAAGACCATCCTGACGTGGGTCATGGCGCCTTCCTCGTCCGTCTGATCGGCTTCCATCATATAGATCTTGTGGGTATCGACCGTAACGTAACCGTCGTACACGATCTCCTGAACGTCCTCGGTATCGGTGATGCGGACCTTGTCGTACTCGACGCCGTCAATGGTCACGGTCTCAACGTATTCGATCTTTGCGAATTCGTCGCCGCTTACATCGGGCTCGTCTTCGATATCGCCGGTATCGGCAAGGGGATCCGCTCCCTCGGGAACGACAGATACCGTATAGGTCTTGACGGGCTCGCCGTCCTCGCCGGGCATGACGGTGACGGTGGACATCAGCTTCTGACCGTCCTCGGTCTTAACGTACATACCGACCATGTTCTCGCCTACGTAGAGCTCGAAGCAGTTATCGCAGATGACCGTCCTCATGGAGCCTGCGGCCGAGGTGATGGTGATATCGGTGGCTTCGCCCGCAAGGCCGAAATCCTCGCTCTGAAGGTAGGTCTCGTAATAGGCCTGCTTATCGGCGGCGGGCTCGGCGGTGGGCTCTTCGGTGGGAGCTTCCGTAGGAGCCTCGGTGGGAGCCTCGGTGGGAGCCTCGGTGGGAGCTTCCGTCGGGACGTCGGTCGCTTCGGGAGCCTGAGTGTCGGCGGGGCCGTCGTTCACGGGCTTCTTAGTGCAGGCAGCCAGAGCGCATACCATCAGCACCGCGAGGAGCAGAGCAACGAATTTTGTGAATTTCATTTTAACTTACCGAAACACCTGCATAAGGAGCTGCCATGAGAAAGAAAGCGGCTGCGCTTATACGGGAGTTTCTTTTCCTTTCCTTGGATTTTGAAGAGATTATAAACTATTTTCATCGGGATTGCAAGCGTTTCAAAGCACGGAAAAGCAATATAATGTCGATAATTCGGCTGTTCGGCTTATTTGAAATAACGCTCTGCAGGGCTCCGGCGCCTTGCCGTTTATCTGAAAGGAAGTATAACGATCACCGAGGCAACAAGAAGCGCGATAAGGATGCCGGCGATCCACTTGATCCAGCTGCGGTCGGCAAGGGCAAGGGCGACCACCGAAAACACCCAGCCTGCGAACGCCGTAGCGCAATGCATACCGAATCTGATGGATACGCCGACGTAATCGGCCCCGCCCGCATCCTGCTCCGAAAGCCGTTGATAATTCGAAATCAAGAAAACGGCATTGACGCCGCACGAAACAAGGCATGCGATCGCCAATGCCGTAAGGATCAGAGCGATGACCCTTTTAGCCATTATTTGAAATACCTGTCTAAGAGGCCCTTCAAAGCCTTGCCATGCCTTGCCTCGTCCCTTGCCATTTCATCTGATGGCCGCTTCGCGTCCTCAGGGGAGGGGACATGGCCGCGGCTCCGCCGCGGATGGCGGGTATCCTTCGCAGGGTTGAAGTTTACTATTCAATTATAAGGCAAAAAGGTAGCGAAATCAATCCCGGATTATAACATCTTTTTAAGAACTTCAATACAAGATCAACTCAAGTTTTGTACACCTCGGGTACATGAATTGTTATGCCAAAGCCATGAATGTACACCAAATTTACACTTTGGAGGTACTTATGGCAAAAAAAGATGTTGGAGTGTTCAAATTGGACAATGGTTATTGGGCTTACCGCTTCAAGATAACCGTTGACGGCCAAGAGATCAGCGGAAGGAAATCCACTGACGATCAAGGCAACAAGCTAAACAACAAGACGGAAGCAATCAAGGCAAGGGAAGCGGCAATCGTGGCTGCGCGCACTGAGCGCAAACGAAAAGTCAAGATCACCAGAAGAACAGTAAAAGAGGTTTATGAAGAATACTGCAGGAACGGAAGCGCGGGCAAAGCGTATAAGACGCTGCTGAAGCAGGATTCCTTATGGAGAAATCATATCTGTGCTCGTTGGGGTGATCGTTTTGTAGATGATATCCCCGTTGCTGAGGTCAACGATTACCTTGCAGAGCTCTATTATGAAAAAGAATACGCTTTTCGTTATGTCGAAGGCTTCCTGAAGATCTTCTATCTGATTTTCGGAAGAGCGTATTCGCTCAATCATCTGGATGTTGATACCTACAACAAGCTGTGCGTGAACAAAGACACGAAGATCCACATGCCGCGGCTGAAGGTCGATGATGACACAGATATCATTGCTTTTAACCGTGATGATCTTGTGCTGTTGGATCAGTATTTCAAGGGAACGAATGCAGAAACAGCGTATTTGCCAGACCTATTGAGGACATCACAGCAACGCTTCTTCACGAGATGGTTCACTACTACAACTACACCAAAGGCATCAAGGATTGCAGCAGAAGCAACACTTACCACAACAAGAGGTTCAAGGAAGCTGCTGAAGCGCACGGACTGAGCGTTAAGCACAGCGAACGCTATGGATGGACGGAGACCGAACCAACAGAGGAACTGTTAGACTTTGTGATAGAGAACGGCTTAACGGACATTCTGCTGAACAGGAACGAGCAGCCAAGCTTCCACATCACCGGGACGGGCACGCACAGCGGAACGATGACCGGAACCGCGGGAGGCAGGAAGAGCAGCACGAGGAAATATGTTTGTCCCTGCTGCGGAATGAGCGTTCGAGCGACCAAGGCTGTCAATATCGCGTGCCTTGACTGCAACGAAACCTTGGTTCTCGCTGAGTGAACCAAATGGGCGGCAAGTTCGTAAAAGCGGAGTTATACGAACACTAAAAGCCAACAGTTCCGCCATCAAGCGAAAGCCGCGGCGATAATGCGAACTTTCCGCCCGCCTTATACGAACTTTTATAGGAGGCCAATATGAATAAGAAGACCGCGGCGCTTACCACGGCGCAGTACGAAGAGATTATTTCAACCATGAAGAAGGGCTTCACGGGCTGCCGCCCGAATGAGCGCATAGCGACGGCGCTTGTGCTCGAAGGGAACCTTGGCTTGCGGATAAGCGACATTCTTAAGCTCCGCCCATGCGATATAGTGAACGATGGCGGCAGATACCGTTTAGACCTCATAGAGCAGAAGACCGGGAAGCGCAGAACCTTCACCGTGCCGCTTGTCATCCAACAGTACATTGAGAACTTCTGTCTGCGCCGCGGCATCAAGCCGAACGAGCTTATCTTCCCCATCACGGAGCGGGCCGTTCAAAAGCAGCTTGCGCTTGTCTGCGATTATCTTGGCTATGAGGGCATCAGCACTCACAGCTTCCGGAAATGGTATGCGACGGAAATCTATAAGAGCAACGGTTACGATATAGCGCTTGTGCAAAGGCTCTTGCAGCATTCAAGCGCCGCCGTCACGCAGCGCTATATAGGCATCGAGCCGCGGCGGATTGAAGAGGCAATCGAAGGGCACGCGAAACTGATATGAATTAAGGGGCGGATCAGCCGCCCCTTTAATGGCATCACAGAATGAGTTCAATGGGAAATATAGTATTCTTTGATACGTTCAAGAGCCTTGTCGGTATAAAAAGTTTTAGAGAGAGATTTTGCGTTTCTACTGTCCAATCTCCTCTCATAAGCGCAATTGAGATCGTCTAATACCGATCTCTTTGCCTCTTGAAACTTTTTGCTACATAAAAAGCCATCTATATTCTCTCTGCACCAACTAACAACATCAGCATAGGTATACTTATAAATCGCACGGAACTGTTCATCATTCATATATAATAATGTTGTACACTTTTTGATGTACACTTTGTGCATTGTGGCAACGGCATAACAAGCCTTAATGTACACTTTTTGTACACCTTGGGTGGGAGTTCTTTGAAAAGCAAAGGAGCGAAGCCCTTTAGCCTCGCTCCTTAAAAACACCTTATTTCACTTAGCTTTTCGGCTTATTTGAAGTACCTGTCGAGCAGGCCCTTCAGCGCCTTGCCGTGCCTGGCTTCGTCCCTCGCCATTTCATGCACGGTATCGTGGATGGCGTCGAGACCGAGCTCCTTCGCGCGCTTCGCGAGGTCGGTCTTGCCTGCGGTAGCGCCGTTCTCGGCGTCAACGCGCATTTCGAGATTCTTCTTGGTGCTGTCGGTCACGACCTCGCCCAGAAGCTCGGCGAACTTGGCGGCGTGCTCCGCCTCTTCCCACGCGGCCTTCTCCCAATAGAGGCCTATCTCGGGATAGCCCTCCCTGTGGGCGACTCTCGCCATGGCAAGGTACATGCCTACTTCGGTGCACTCGCCCTGGAAATTGGCGCGCAGATCGTTCAGAATGTCCTCCCTTACGCCCTGAGCGACGCCTACGACGTGCTCGGCGGCCCAGGTCATCTCCTCGACCTGCTCACGGAACTTGGAGCCGGGGACCTTGCACTGTGGGCAGAACTCGGGCGGGGTGGGGCCGATGTGTACGTAGCCGCATACGGGGCAGACCCATTTCTTATTCATAGCATTAACCTCCGTTTATTATTTCGCGCGGTTTTTCCGACGCATAGTTAACATGAATATTATATCATTCGGGGAGTTCCGTGTCAAACGTAGAAATAGATCTTTCCGGGTTTGACCGTGATGGAGCCGTGTGTGACGCTCCCGTCGCCGTCCATCGCGTAGCTGTCGATGACGGATATCGGGATCGGAAGGTAGAGGCCTCCGGCGTCGCTTTGCAGGGCGCTTCTCTGAGGCACGCGATCTATGCGGAACTGGATCCTGAGGAGGGAGCCCTTCATCTGCACTCCGCCGTATTCGAACGAGGTGAGGAACATCGCCGCGAGCGTATAATGATTGCCTGCCTCGCCGCAGGGATTCTGGCCCGTGCCGCCCTCGTAATCGAGGTTGAAAACGACCGTCGCCTTATCGGACCAGGGCTCCTCGTCGTCCCAGGTCTCGTTTATCGCGCTGACAAGTCCGCCGGACCAGGTGGCGCTTGCGGAAACGGGGGTGAGATATTCCTCGGGGAAGTCGATGAGCCACAGGCCGGAGAAGAGGCAGCTGCGCTCGCTCGCAAGATCGAAAGTCCAATAGAAGGTCGTACCGACAGGATCGCCCGAGACTTCGATCTCCTCGCCCGCGTAGACGACGGAGTAATCGTTCGGCGCGTCGGGCGTGGGCACCGCGCCGGGATCCCAGCCGGAGGGCGTGCTCGTCGGCTTGGGCGTCTCCGTGGGCTTGGGCGTCGCCGTCGCCGCGGGGGTGTTCGTCGGCCTCGGGGTGTTCGTCGGCCTCGGGGTGCCCGTCGGCGCGGGAGTTGCCGTCGGAGCCGGAGTATTCGTGTAAACGGGAGCGGGGGAGGGCGTGAAGGTCGGCGCCGCGGTGGGCGTCGCCGTGGGGCCTGCCGTGACCTCGCCGCCGGGAGCCTCGGTGACGACGGGAACGTTCGTATAGTGCGGAGTCTCCGTGGGAACTGCCGTGGGAGCGGGAGTTGGGGTGGCCGTGGGACCTGCCGTGACTTCGCCTCCTGGAGCCTCGGTGATTACGGGAACGTCCGTATAATGCGGCTCTGGAGTGGGGGTTGCCGTGGGACCTGCAGTGACCTCGCCGCCGGGAGCCTCTGTGATAACGGGAACGTCGGTGAAAACGACCTCCTCCGTGGGAGCGGGGGTGGGCGTCTCCGTGGGGCCCGCGGTAACGTCCCCCTCGGGGGAAGCGGTTATCACGGGAACGTTGGTGGCGTTCGCGAAAGTATCGTCGGGAACGGGTTTTTTACCGCATGAGCAGGCTTCCCCGACCGTGAGGACGAGGACTGCCAGCAGCAGCGCAAGTATTTTGATCGGCTTTTTCAATGGAGCGGCCTCCGAAAATGATCTTAAAGAATATTATATAACAAGTTTCGCGGCGGTTCAAGCCCCTTCAGCCCGCCGAGGGATCGTACTCGCCGTCGGGGAGGGAGAGCAGGTATTCCTTCTGCAGTATCGCGTAATGATAGGAGCTGCGCCAGCCCATCCTGTTGAAGACCTTCCTGTACTCGTCCTTTATAAAATGCGCCTCGCGCCTCATGCCGAGCTTCTCCATCACGCGGTAGGAGGCGGCGTTCTTATCGTCGCAGCGGGCGGTGATCCTGTGCAGCTCGAGCCCGAGGAACCCGAACCTGAGGAAGGCCTTTCCCGCCTCGGTCGCGTAGCCGTTGCCCCAAAAGCGCTTTTTAAGAAGGTAGCCGAGTTCCGCCTGACGGCGATCCTCGGTCAGATACAGGCCCATGGCGCCGATCATCTCGTCCGTGTCCTTCAGGCATAGAGCGAGATCGTAAGACTTCCGCGGCTCCTCGATCTGGGCCGCGAGCCGCCTTTCGACGAATTTCACGACGTCCTCGCAGCTCTCGGGCGAGAAGGGCAGAAAGCCCGAGCTTTCGATATTGCCCGCGTACTCGAAGACGTCCGCCGCGTCGTTTTTAACGAATTCGCGCGCGTAGAGCCGCTCTGTTTCCAATATGACGGGGGAGATGGGATCCATGGGAGACCTCCTTGCTTCGGCTTCTCTTCCGCCATTATATCACAGCCGGAGCCTGAGGGGAAGCGGGACCGGAAAAAAGAGGCGAAGCACGATATATTATTTCGCCGTCGGGCCCGTCGAAACTAATGCGCGAGATTATATCATCTTGCGCCCAAAGCGGGTAAAGGGATGCGGGAAACAAAGGCGCGGCGCATTGAAAAAACTCAGAAGGCAAAAGCGTTTTTTCAATGCTTGACAAAACGTGAGAACAGGGGATTTTGTCAAAAAAACTTCAAAAAATATATATACAAAGTATTGATAACCGGGGATGCGTTTGATATAATATCGAAAGTATGATTTTCCCCTTTGGGGTCTCATAAAATCTTAACCGGAGGAAGAAAGAATGACAAGAACCAGAAAACTCCTCGCCATACTGCTTGCCGCGTTGATGCTGTTCAGCGTGATGCCCGCAATGGCCATGCCCGCGGTATTCGGCAGACCCGAAAAAGTGCACGTCTATACCGAGGAAGAGAACGCGATCCTGGAAAACGGCGTACTGGCCGACATCCAGGAGGTCAAGAACGCTTCCGCTTTGAAGAGCGGAGGGATCGGCAAGATGACGGAGGAGGATTACATAGCGCTCATCCCCGAGGTAATAAAGAAGATCGAGAGCTCCGATACCTACGTCAAGGGAACGCTTCAGCAGAACGGCAATTTCCTTGTCTGGCAGACCACGGTCGGCATCCCCTGCTGCTTCGATCCCAGGATGGAAGCCAAGCTCCACAACACCGAGAACAAACCCACCGCCGAGGATGCGGTCAGAGCCGAAGCCGAAGCGGCTGCGATGCTCAACGTTGTCAACGAATACAAAGGCGGCAGCCCGACTTCCACCAAAATCGGTCTTATCCAGCCCTATTGGGAGAGCAGCTCCAGCTATGACGACAGCTCGTTCCTGAACTATTCTCCGTATTATAAGACCACGTGGCAGAACCTCTACGGCGCCACCGGCGGCGAGGGTATCCGCTACTCCATGAGCAACGCCACCGTGGACAACATCGCTTCCACGATGGTGCAGTGCGGTCTCGTAATATTCGACTCCCACGGCACAACGGACTATTCCGGTTCGAGCGGTGATTACACCTCCAGGGCGAACAGCTCCTACCTGTGCCTTATCACCAACTCCGGCGTTACCAGCACCGATACTCAGGCGCACACCGGAACCTACGGCACCTATTATGACTGCTTAAAGGGTTCGGACTACGCTTACGTCAACGGCCAGTGCATAGCGAACCATATGAACGGCAACGCTCCCAACAGCATGCTCTACATGGGCATCTGCCTCGGCATGGCGACGGACCGTATGTTCGCTCCGCTGCGCGAAAGGGGCGTCGAGGTCGTTTACGGCTATTCTCAGTCGGTCTCCTTCAAGGGCGAGCTGAAGAGCATCCAGTCCATCATGGGCTACATCCAGGATGGCTGGGAAGCCGGCGCCGCCATCGAGCAGTCCCAGGTCGACCTTAGCTGCCAGTGGGATCCCGCATACCCCAACTATACCGAATCTCAGGCTAAGAGCAATCATATAGCCTTCCCGGTAGTCGCATCCGACGAGGATACGTACCTCGGGCACGGCAACGTTGACTGCGTACAGACCGCGAATTCCACGTGGAAGCTCTTCGGTCAGACCTACACAGTGACTGCCGTTTCCAACAACACGAGCTACGGCACTGTCTTAGTCGACGGTTACACCATCACCGCTTCCCCCAAGACGGGATATTACGTGGAGAGCTGCACCGTTACCTCCGGTACCGCCACCTTCACCATTAACGGCAATACGATCTCCGTAAATCCCACTTCCGACTGCACGATCCGCGTCAACTTCGCGGCGAAGCCCAGCTACACGGTCAACTTCGTTGCCTCCGGCTCGACTGTCGACACCCAGACGGCTTACGCGCAGGATACGATCACCCTTCCCGCGACCGTCTCCGTAACCGCCGAGGGTTGGACGTTCAGAGGCTGGGTAGGGCAGCAGATCGCCGAGACGACGACTAAGCCCACCTATTACGCTCCCGGCGCCTCCTACACCGTGACCGGCAACGTAACTTTGTACGCGCTCTACACCCGCTTCGAGGAAAGCGCCGGCGACGACGTCTATCAGCTCGTCGATTCCCTTGAGAACGGCGGCCAGTACATCATAGTAGACCAGGCGGCTATCTCCGGAACCACCGGTTATGCGGTAGGCAACTCCATCGTAGCCAACAACCATTATCTCAACGCCGTG
>JAILRE010000063.1 GCA_024698505.1 Clostridiales bacterium
GCCGAAGGATTCCAGCTCGTCTCCGCTCTCGCTCCACTCGTCGACGAGGGAGATGACGAACGCCCCGCCTGTCGCGGCCTCGTAAACGCTCTTGATCCCGTCTTCGCTTATCCGTCCGTTCGTGCTGTCGATCTCATAATAACAGCGGCTGAGTATCCTTTCCTTCTTGTAAAGCGCGCTCAGAAGCACGCCCGTTATGTTCGCCGCGGAGGATTCGCTGTCGGCCTCTATTATGTAATGCACAGGATGACCGTAATGCTTTTCTGCGGAACTCCCTGCGAATATCCTGTCCAGCTCCGGCGTAAGCGTCCCGGCTGCAAGCTCACAGCGGGCTGCATCGTAAAGCTTTTCTGGATCAACGCCGTCGTCTATGACGCCGTCGCGAAGCATCATGCGCCTGAGGTCTCCGCAGTCTATGTCTTTGATCCCGTAGCGCGAAAGCACGTCCGAGCTGCACCCGACGTAGTCCTGCCGTTCCGCCGTTTCGAGCATATCCAGGAACTTGCGGAAGGAGATCTGATCGGAGGAGTCATGCTCCGCGTCGAGACCTATAGCGAAGAAAAACTGTTGCGCGCATGCGTTTATATCGAGCTTCTCGCGGCCGATAGCGCCGCATATAACTTCATCGCCGGAAATGTTCGAAACGAACCAATAGGAACCATCCTTGAATCCGTCCGAATACTTCTGAGACCTTTCACAGATCCCCGCAGCCATCGAGCGGCGCTCCTGCCTGGTCATCTGGCTGTTTTCCGTATCATTATTCTTAACCTTTCCCGTGAACTGATAGTAAAGCATATCCGCATCTCCTTCTCTTGGTGTACCATAAAGATACCATAAGCGATGCTCCAAAAACGGGGCATGCGTCGTTCGCACCCCCGTTTGCTCATACTTATATCGGATGTTAAATCATTGAAGCTATCTCCGAAAACGCCTCGGGATAATGCTTCTTGATCCATGCGGTTTTATACGCACGGATCGCGCAGGCGACGCATTTTGCGCGCGGGGGCAGATAATGGACTTCCTTCATCGATTCGGTGTACCAATCCGGGATGCCGATCTCGTGCATCTCTTTTTCCCAGTCCGCCCATTTCGGATGCTTTCCCGCGAAACAACGGCCCGTGCGGACTGCGGTAGTTATTTTGTACGCTTTTTCCCGATCCATCCCGTGACGAGTAAGTGTGTAAAAGATATCGTCGCGGCTGGTTATTATTTCGCGCAAAGGCCTATTATTCTCAATTATTGGCTACCACGTTCCTTCCACACAGCTTAATCCGTCAATACGGATGACGTCCTCAAAGCAAGAAGGGGAAACGGCGTCTGCGATTTCTTTTGTTAGCGGCCTGTCCCGTCTCATTATGCGTATGGTTTCGTCGAAAAGCTCACTTATTATCCCTTCGCATGCGGGAGGGACTTCCTCAAAATCGAGTCCGATTTGTTGAAGAAGCAAGACCTCCTCGTCATAATCATCCTGATCGCTCAGATCGATACAAGCTGCGCCGTCCGGTTTGGAGCATAAGTGCATAAAGCCGCTGTCAATTTCCGACTTTTGTTTTTTATAGAGCGCTGATAGACCGTCCCTGATAGATTCAATGATTCTGTTGCTTATAATGACTTGGCTGTACGGCCAAACCCTCGAGAAAAGGAACTCAAACTGCGCGTCGAATCCGCTTTTGAGCATGGGAGTACCACATGAGGGGCAAAGCCTGTCCGGAATATCCGGCCCGCAAAAAGCAGGCGGATCTTTTGGAAAATCGGCATGTTTGCATTCGGGGCAGAGATAATGCGGGGGCAGGGGATCAATGTACGAAATCCCCAAAAGATAAGCGATGAACGAAGATTCCAAAGGACCGCTAATGAAAAATCTTCCGCCTTTGTCGTTACAAATGCGTTTGACCTCCGTCAGCGCCCTGAGCGTTACCGCCCAATCCCGTTCCTCAAGCACCGCCCATTCAACTTCGAGTCTTTCCGTTACCTCCTTGGGAAGAGCATCTCCGTACAGCTCGTGACAGCGCTTGATGACCGCTTCATTGATCTTCTCATAGAAGCCGAAAAAGAATTCCATGTCGTTTCACCTCCTTGCGCCGATAATACCACATGGCATGCGCTTTTTTCGGGACACGAAAAGCCCGAAGGTTTCCCTCCGGGCAATAATCATAATTTTATTTACTTTGCCGCTTCTTTCAGCTTCTCCCAAATCTTTACCATGGCGTAGGTATCGAGCTCGCAGTATTTGAGGAGATTCCTTCTCGTGCGCTCGAGCTCATCCGGCGGCATATGCTCCATAGCGGGGAAGGCGTTCATCGCCTCAGAGCCGTTGTGGATATCCTCGAGGCTGTGATAATCGAGCGAGGGCTCGTCCGGGAACAGCGCGGGCAGCACGGATTTGATCGAAAAGCTCCCGCCCATCGCGCGGCTGTAATAAAGGCCTGACTGGAAGGGCGTGATCAGATCGACTATGTTCCCGCTGATATCGAGAAGATGCTCGGCAAGGTTCGGGAAAAGCTCGGCGAGATCCTTTAGCTTCCCACACTCGAAGCTTTTGTTGTACGCCGTGACGCATACGCCCATAGGTATGTCCTTACAAAGCCGCTCTGCTATCGCCCGTCGTGGATCCGTTCCGGGTTCGGCAAGAAACTCGCGGTGCATAAGCTCTCCGCCCTCGCGCTCGATATAGTGCAGCGAGTACTGGAACGGTATCTGCGAGAACGGCCTCGTGCCGACGTAGCGCGGAACACGGTAACTCACGGTCTCGAAATCGAGGAAATACAGCGGATACGAGAGCTTTGAAAGAAAATCCCGTATGCCATCGCGGTCGATATAGTCCCCACGGTCGTGAAGTGCGAAGTCCATCTGCATTATCTGCTTCCTGTTCGTGACCGTGTTGTGATCCCACACCTCTTGGTATGAGACGGCCCCGGCGAGATAATACCGTATCTTCGTCGAGAAGCCCATGCCGTAAAGGTCGAACACGTTGGGTTTGGGCAGACCGCGCGTGCAGTATTCCCAGTATGAGCAGTCATACGGATGATGGCAGGCCTCGGAGAGGTCGATATCCGGCTCGGCGGGGGAGAGGAGGTATTTTTCCCCGAGGGCGAGCACGCGCTCTATCTCTTGGCTCTCGGACTCGACTGCTTTTGAAACGTCCTCTGTGCGGAACAGCCCGTTTAAATCGAGCGTGCCGTCGAATACGTACTCGTTGTTGATGACCACGACGTAAGTTCCCGTCACGTTCACGCCGCAGTGCGCGAGAACGTATTTCTGGTAGGCGACGTCGGCGGCGTACACGTCCTTGTTCGCGTGAGTCGAGCTCTTTACCTCGTAGATCGCCCAGCCGCCGTTCTCCTTCTTGAGGATATCGACGGCGCAGTAGAGCCCGTCGTATGAGAATGACGCTTCGCAGATGATGTTCGTTCCGCGGTCCATCTCCTCCTTCGTCCGCTCTATCATGCGGGCGAGGTCGAGCTTTTCGCCGTCCTTTACCGTGACCTCGACGAAATCGCCGAAAAGCCCCATCGCGAGGTCGCCGACCTCATTGCCGGCGTCGAAACGCGCCTGAAGATCGGGCGTTATCGTCTGCTCCTCGGGCTTATACTTTTGAAGCCACGCCAGCTTCGGGCACTGGCGGAGAGCGCAGTATTTGGATTTGGAAAGGAAAAGCTTTCCCATATCATTCCTCCATGCGTTCTATTTCCTTTTCTCGCTTCCGGTCATAAACCTTCTTGCTCTTTATCGCGCGGGTGACGGGATTGACCGCGCCCCAGGAGCCGCGCTGCTCGTTGTCCAGCTCGCGGCGTTTGCGTTTTGAGAGCTTTTTGTATGGGATGAATTTCGGCATGCTTACCTCTTCTTACTGTAAAACCTGTCGCTCGATTTGAAGTTGTAGATCGGGCGTATCTGCTTTTCGATGCGGACCGTCTCGCCGATCGCGTCGATTATCGTCTGCGGGTCCTTGTAGGCCATCGGGCATTCGTCGAGCGTGTCCGCGCCGACGGAGCTCGTAAAAATGCCCTCCATGCTCTTCTTGAAATCGGCGAGGGTGAAGCTTCTCTCGGCCTCCGTCCGGCTGTAAAGCCTGCCCGCGCCGTGGGGCGCGCTTTGGTTCCAGTCGTCGTTGCCGAGACCTTCGCAGATTAGCGCTCCGTCGCGCATGTTGAGGGGGATCAGAAGCCGCTCGCCCTCGCGCGCCGAGACTGCGCCCTTGCGCAGGATCATGTGGTCGAGGTCGATATAGTTGTGGACGGTCGTGAAGAACTCCTCCTCGTGCAGCTTCAGCGCGTCGAGTATGCACTCCTTGATTATCTGCCTGTTGAGCGCGGCGAAGCGCTGCATGAGAGCCATGTCCTCAAGGTAGGCGTCGCGGTCGTCGCCCTCAAGATATGCCAGCTCGAAGGGTATCTCCGTCTGCTTCCTGCCGCCGACGTTCGCATACGCCTTGTTCTGGTAGTGCTCCGCGACCTGCAGGCCGAGGTTGCGGCTGCCCGTGTGGATGACGAGGTAGAGGTTCTCCTCGTCGTCGCGGTCGATCTCGATGAAGTGGTTGCCGCCGCCCAATGTTCCGAGGCTCTCCTTCGCGCGGCGCGTGTCGACCTTTTTGATGGACATAAGCTCGTCGATGTCGATCCGCCCGTGGCTGCGGTGCGGCCTTTCGCGCACGTCCCGCCCGTGGGGGATGTTCTTGCGGATGAACGAATCGAGCTCGGGCAGGTTCAGGCGCTTCTCGCGGAGAAGCACGACGTCCATGCCGCAGCCGATATCGACGCCGACGAGGTTGGGTACGACGAAATCGCCCACGGTCATGGTCGTGCCGATGGTGCAGCCCTTGCCCGTGTGAACGTCCGGCATTATGCGGATCTTCGATCCCGCCGTGAACGGCTGATCGCAAAGCGCTTTTATCTGTCCCTCCGCCGAGGGCTCGAGAACGTCGGTGTAGATTATTGCGGTGGCGTAAGTGCCGGTTAATTCAATCATTTTTCTCCTTGCGGATATGTCCATATACCCACAGAGCTTGATCCAGTTTTCTTGGAATAAACTCATTATTGTTGTTCATGTTGATGTATTCAGGGAAAGCTTCCTTAAGCAGCAACATATACTCCTTGTACATCTTAACTACTGATTTAATTTCTTCTTTATTTGGATTTGTTCCAAGATAAACATCTTCTGGATCAATTCCCATTATCAAAGAGCGAACTGCTCTATGCGCGAATGAATCATAAATAGGAGCTTTGCCTCTCGAAATAAAGAATATCGCGTTAATGATATTTACAGGGCCAAAATTCGTTGGCGCAGCAATTAGTGCCTTGCAATATGCTTTTTCCCATTCTTCTTTATCAATATGCAACAATATTGTTTCTCTGTTTTTCTCAAGCTGAGCACAGTAATTCTCAAAGTCGCTTTTACAAACAGGTTTGCCATAGCCGTTTCTATAACATTTCGTTTTTTTATCTTCACCCTCGAATTCCGGTCTAAAGGCTATTACTTTTTTGCTTTCATCCCATAATGTTTTCCCTGCCTTCCAAGCAAATGCTGTTTTTCCATAAACACCGGAGCGCATTTGTTCCATTACATAGTCCTCGGCTTTTTCGTCAGTACCATTAAGCTTGTCGATTCCTAATGCTTTTCGTTTTTCCGGTTGATCCGGAGAGAAGTACAAATCACAATAGGCTTCAATAAAACTACTTGCATCAAAGCAATCCATTTCTATTTCCTCCTTAATTGTTTTTATAAACTTCAACCGTCCTTTCGGCGGTATCCTTAACCTTTTTCGCCAGATAATCCGGCTCCAAGAGCACGACGTCCGGCGCGAAGCTCCTCGCGAACTGCAGCATCGCCATCTCGTTCACCGTGACTGAGACTGTCACGGTCTCGTCCGTCTCGTCCGAAAAGCGCACGTCAAGGCCGAACATGTCGATGACGTCCGATATCATCGCCTTTTTCATGCAGAACTTTGCCCGCACGTCCTCGCTCGAGAACATATAGACGTGGCGACGCATGTACTCCGTCAGATCGAGCCGTCGGTTCTTCGCCCACGGAAGCGACTCAAAGGGCTTCACGGGCTCGTCCTCCAGCACGCGCACCTTTGTGATGCGGTCGATGCGGTAATTGGAGATATCGTCGTATTTATCGTAATTGCAGATGAGGTAGTACTTGCCCTCCTTCGCCGCCATCTGGTAGGGGCTGACAAGGTACTCGCGCACGGTGCCGTCCTCGCGGCGTTTCACGTGCAGTTTCTTGTCCGTGCCGTATTCGAGGTAATTGAACGCAACCTTGCACCCGCGGCCGATCGCCTCGTCGAGCTTGTCGATGGTGGAGAAGAGCTCGCCGTTCTGCGGCAGGACGTCAGGCACGGCGTGGACGTGCTTCATGTGCGCTCTGAAATACTTGCTCGAAAGGCCCTCGAGCTTTTCTATGAGCTGTTTCCGCTGACCGTAGGGGATGTGGTTGGAGAACGTGACGCTGTCGATGAGCAGCCGCAGCTCTGAGTCGGTGAACTCGCGCACGAGCCAGAAATCCGACCATATCTCGCTCTCTTCAAGCTCGCCCGTCTTCGGGTTCTGCACCATGCGGACGGGCGGGTCGTGCGGATGCTCGATATCATACCCGCATTCCATAAGGCCCAGGATGTTCCTGCGGATCGCCTTGCGGTCGGCGGTCATGCCGTATTCCCTTTTCAGGATATCCCCGATCTCTTTCTGGCTCAGAGTGTGATCCTTATCGGTGTACTTCCTGAGGATATCCAGTATGTTCAATATCAAAAGCTTTTTCGGCTGTTCGGACATAATATCACCCCCGGAGTCATTATACTCTATCCGATACTATAATACAATAGATGATGAGGCGATTTCGCCTCATCATTCCCCATAAAACACTTCAAGATCATTAAGCCGCAGCAGCGCGGGCGGATACCCCTGCGAGCAGCCGACGTCTATGTTTATCCACGTACGCGTCTTTATCACCCGGCCTGCGTACTCGTCGCCGTAATACAGCGTGGGGGTGTGCCCGAAAACGGTTGTGATATCGTCGAAGTATTCGTCGGTCAGCTTCGGCCGCTCCCAGAGCACGTCGAAATAGTTATAGTCGGTTATCTTCTTCTCCAGCGAGAAGCCCGTCCATCCGCCGTGGATGAACAGGAAGTCCCGTTCGCCCACCGTGTCGGCTCCGTACGCGGGCGCGTCACGAAGAAACTGCATCAGATCGCGGAACGCCCCGGGCTCCTCTCTCATAAGCTTCCTTAGACTTTCGAGCGTCACTGCGCCGCCGTTGCGCATCCAACGGTCGTAATGATTGAGACTCTCGGGGGAGAGCCCAGCGATGCTTTCGTCCGTGATCTCCTCGAAGAGGAAGGCGCAGTTTAAGAGCATGTCCTCGTGATTGCCAAGAATGAATTCGACGTTCTGCTGCGCCATGATCCAGCGCAAAAGGTCAACGCCGCCGTCGCCGTTGCGGTCGATGACGTCGCCTATAACGTATAGCGAATCCTCATCGGAAAAACCCACCCTGTCAAGCAGAGCCTTTAGCTTTTCAAGCGGATAGCCGTGAAGATCGGAGATGGCGTAGGTCATTTGCATTATTTTAGCTGCTTTTTCAAATTGCCCAGCCTTTCACAATAGCTTTTTCGGCAACTTGGATGGTCAGCGCTTATGATAGTCATGTTAGCGAGCGAGGTTCCTTCCAAAGCTTTTCTGACCATTTCTTCAACGCCTGATCCACAACATACGATGATGCTGGGGTTTATTAGCTCGATCTCTTTAGCTATGAATTGTTTGTAATAACACACATATGCATTTATAGACTTTATTTTGCTTGAACTAAAGCCTCCGCGTTTGTTTAGATTCATGTAAGCAGAGTTTTTCAGGCAATCTCTTTCTATAGAGAAATTCGGATCATCTCTGTAGGTAACCCCGTTACAGATTACCGCAAGACCGTTAATGAACCGTGTACCGCTTCCATTTACTATTACAGGTTCTGCGCTTGATATAGCTTGCCTGAGCCAAAAAGTTTTCCCATCCCCGCAAATGTATCCGTTTTCATAAGTCTGTGATAGATTGCTCTCCTTGGCAATAAGAAGGATCCCGTTGAATCTATCCTTATCGCTTAAAAAACCGTCAACAGTAAATGACCTCTTGCAAACTTTCTCAGTTTTGTAACCGTCATAGCTATTGCCTTCTTCTCTATGTGCAGTAATCCATAACTCGAACAAATCGTCAAGATTACCACATGTTTTAACTTTGCTTTCTTCATACCATTTTTCAACCATTATTTATCACTCCTTATTATTGTTTACTTCATCTCTCACCTGCATCAGCAGCTTCCCGAGCTTATTCAGCCCCTCGCCTCGGCATACGCCCCAGAACCTGTCCCAATGGTTGTTGCCCTCGATGAGCTCGGCGTCGCCGGTCGCAAGCAGCTTTTCACGCAAAACGGGATCGGAAAACTTGGATCTGAGAAGCTCGAGCATGATACCTTCCTTGACTTTCTCCCAATCCGGGCGGAGCTGCGTCTTTTTGCCCATCCTCTTGGTGGTGACGGGCGAGCCCGCGGCGGCAATGAGGGAGCGGTACTCCGGATCGGGATTCTTGGCCGCCTGAAACGCATGCTCCACGCTGGGATAGACCATGCCTTCAAACTCCACACGGCATTTGTGAAAATTGGAAAGGAAGCTGTATTCACCTCTGAAAGAATCTATGACCTGCATAATTATCCTCCTGCTGTAAGTATAAATTGTGATGATCGGGCTGTCAACCGCCCCTATTATAAATACCATGATCCATGCGCCGATTTTGTCCCATCCGGTGTTGTATCATAAAGAAAAAACGCTGGAGGCGCACATGGAACAGTTATTCATCGGCTACGACAAGGACTTTTACGACGCGATACCTTACGTCAAGGTCGAACCGGGTCCCAACGAGGATCCGTACCCTCAGCGATGGGCGATAGAGCCCTCGTTTGTTGAGATCGCTTCGAAGCTCCTTTTTCAAAAGAACAATGCAAAGGTCTACGAAGAATACGGCATGCCGGATGACGATGAGATCCGCGGGTTCATTCTCGGGCATCCGGAGTTTTTATTCTATGCGCCGGAGCTTAAAAAGCTATTTGATTTGATAAAAGATGCGCGGATTTTTGCCGAGCTTCTGCGGAACCCGTTTTTTAGTATCCATCTTGTTGAACTCCACCGCTTTGAAGGAACCTTCATATTTTTCAAGTTTTTCCTTGAGGTGCGAGGAGTAGAAGCTTTGGTGGAGGAATTGGCGTCGGTTTATTCGTGTATAATCGATGCAGGCATGAGCTACTGCGCTATGAGCGCCGACGCGAAGCGGCGTGCGGCCGATCTTTTGAGAAATATCGATGCAAGAGATGCTCTTAAACAGATCGCAAGGGGTTTCATTTATTCAAATGCGGCGCTGGGACTGAACAGGCACGAAAAGGATCGGGTTATGGGGAAACACACGATTGAACGTATTGCTTCAACGCGTGAAGGCGAAAACGCAGAACAGTGGATCAAAGATAATACCCGAGCTGAAGATGACGAGATTTACGTGGCGGTATACTTTTTCGATTTTCAGTATTATTGGGTTTACAACGAGCGCCGGTTGCCTGTAGCTATCCTTAAGATCATAGATGGTAAGCTTACAAACATCATTACCGACCGTGACGTCTCCCTGACTGAAAACGGCCTGCTTACGGCTATCCTCAACTGGCTGCTGGACGTCGGCTATTCTATGGGGAAGGATACGCTGAAGGAGGAAGGGGAATGATCGAAGCAAAGCGCGGCGTATTCTGGCTGATCGACGAGGAGCTCATTTGCTTCCCGTTTGATAAGAACGCCGAATACGGCGTTGCCAAATCCGGGAATACGTATAACCATAAGCTCCTATGGGAGCACGTCCGACCGAAGAGCTGCAAAAAGCCCTACGACTACTATCCCCGCGGGCGCGTGGAGATCGACGCTCATGGCTGCCCAGTCGTCTTCATGAGTCCGCAAATCGACGCGGAGCATATCCCGGAGATCATGGAGGCCTTCTCGCTCTTGGTCGAGCCGAGGGTTATTATAGACGGTAGCAAACACTATCGATCACATCAGGACTCGTAGCTTTTTAGGACTGAAAAGAACAAATCTGTCTCTTTCGCTTTTCCCAGACATTTTCCCAGACATGCAGGTAAAAACAGGCAAAAACTGGCTGCGACAAGTTGCGACACGCTACAACAGATGGTCTCGAAAAAGCCAATAAAACACAACAAAAATTGTAAAAGAGCACGATAAATCACGTCAAGAAAAAGCCCCCAGGGTGCGTTGGTAATGAAGAGGTAGGCAGTCCGAATCTGCTCACCAGCTCCAAAGAACCCCGGGACCATGTTCCCGGGGCTTTTGTTTTGTTTCGAACCTGCAGAGCATCTCCAAAGCCGCCTGCGGCAAAAAACTATCGGTTTTGCATCGAAAAGCTAATACTAATTTGTTTTCCCGAATACTCCCAAACTGCGCTTTTTTGCAAAAACAATACTGACGAAAAACAATTGGGCTTGAATTTCGTTTCGGAATGTTATATAATTTATTCACAACCTTAAAGGAGGAATTATAATGAAGACTTTTAAGAAGTTACTCGCCGAATTCTTCGGCACTCTGTTCCTTGTGTTCTTCGCCTGCGGTATCGCAAGCGTTGCATGCGCGGGCGCTGAGGGCGCTCTTCTGAACTTCGTTATAGCTGTCGGCTTCGGCCTTGCGCTTATCGCCTGCATCTATACGATCGGTTACGTCTCCGGTTCTCACGTCAACCCCGCCGTATCCCTTGCCATGCTGATCGACGGCCGCATGAAATTCGGTGAGTTCATCGGCTACGTCATCGCTCAGTTCCTCGGCGCGTTCGCCGGCGCTGCTCTGCTCGCCGCCCTCGCCGGCAAGGACTGCGGTCTTGCCACCAACCTGCTTGCAGACGGCGTTACTCCCGTTGCCGGCATCATCATTGAGGCGATCCTCACCTGCATGTTCGTCTACACCGTTATGAGCACCACCGCTCAGAAGGATTTCCACGGCGCGGGCATCGTCAACGGCTTCGCTCTTGCGCTCGTCCACATCCTCGGCGTATCCTTCACCGGCACCTCCGTCAACCCCGCCAGGACCTTCGGTCCCGCCATCATGAAGGCAATCCAGGGCCATCCCGAAGCGCTTGCTCAGTACTGGATCTTCGTAGTAGGTCCTCTCGCCGGCGCTATCATCGCGGCCGTTCTCTATCGCATCATCAACAGGTGCAAGTGCGACAAGGAGTAATCTAAAAAATCTTTCAAGGGGGCGTTTGCCCCCTTTTTATTTTGCTCCCGATATGGTATAATGGTAATCGGTAAAAAACGTATGAAGGGGAGAAACGTTCCTTGAAGAAGCGTTTTCGAAGGAAAAGATACAGGCGCCGCCGCGGTAATCTTTCCGCGAGCAACTGGGGCCCGTTTATAAAATTGATGCTGTGCATAGTGGGAGCGCTTGCGGCTCTTGCTTTTCTGACGCTGTTCGTAATGGTGATGCTCGAGGCCGTATTCCACGTGGATACGCCGCTGCCTCCCGACGGCATAGTCGCAAAGGCCGCAAAGCTGTTCACCAAGGAAGATATCCTCGTCGTCACGCCGACGCCCTATTACACTCCCGAGCCCACCGCGACTCCGCATCCAATGGAGTCCTACAATCCCGAGGAGTCGGAGAGGGAGGTCGTGCTCCCGCCCGAGCTTCAGTATTATTGGTTCGGCGATCCCGTTTTCTGCGGCGGGAGGATGCTCTTCACCGCGGGCAAGATAGTGGGCGACAACGTCCGCATGTGCGCGCTGCTCTCCTACGATCCGGAAACGGGCGCCGTATCGGAGCTGCCCGTTAAGCCCCGCAACGCGCATATCGTTTATCCCGTTTTCAACGATCAGTGGCTCGTCTACCTTGACGGCAACGTGAAGGGCGGGGGCGATATCTGCGCCTGCCGGATGGACGATCTTACCGCTTCTCCCAAGATCATCAAGACGGTCTACGTCGGTCAGCCGGAGATCCGCCTCGACGGGCATTACGTCTCCTGGATGGAGCGCACCGGCACCGCGAGGGATAAGCTCTACGTCTGCGATCTCGACACGATGGAGACTACGGTCGTCGCCATGTTCACCGCATCGTCCTACGGGACGAGCGCGCCGTATCTCAGGGACGGGACCCTCATATGGGCTTCCGAGGGTACGGACAGGTACGAGGACGGCAGAATGACGAGCGTCATAAAGCATATCGATCTCGAAAGCTCCGGCATAAGGGATTACAACGTCTCCACCTACGTGCACGATCCCGAGACGAACGGCAGGTATTTCTGCTGGATAGACGCGCACCACAGCGAGAACTCCACGCTCTACTACGCCGAGGCCGAGGGCGCTTCAACAGACCTTGCTGCGAAACCGATCGAGCAAGGCGTCGTTGATTTCATAATGGAAAACGATTTCGTCGCCTACAGCGTCGACGAGGTCATATACGTGTTCTTCTTCAAGTCGGGCGAGAGCTTCCGCATCACTCCCGAAAGGGAGCTCGCGCAGCTTCTCGGCGCGTCGGACGGCTACGTCGTCTGGATGGACGTAACGACGAGGGAGAGGGACGTTCTCAAATACGCGAAGATCCCCAAGATCGACTGATCGGAGTTTATATGCCCAAGGATAAAACCAAATTCGTATGCGGAGAATGCGGCTATGAGACCGGAAAATGGTTCGGCCGCTGTCCTTCGTGCGGCAGTTGGAACACCCTTGTGGAGATGAGCGTTACCGAAGCCCCCAAAAGAGCCGCAATGAGCGCGGGCTCGGGAGCCGTTAAGCTTTCGGCCGTGGACGGCAGGGACGCAGAGCGCACGAAGACGGGCATCGGCGAGCTTGACAGAGTGCTCGGCGGCGGTATCGTCGCGGGGTCCGTCATTTTGATCGGCGGCGACCCGGGCATAGGAAAGAGCACCCTTTTGATGCAGGCGGCGAGCAATCTGCTCTCATCCGCGCAGGTGCTCTACGTTTCGGGCGAGGAATCCAAGGCCCAGCTGAAGCTGAGGGCCGCAAGATGCGGCGTTTCGGGCGATCTGCTCGTCATGACGGAAACGAATATCTCCGCCATTGAAAACGAGGTCGAGCGCGCCAAGCCCGCATTTCTTATAATCGACAGCATACAGACGATGGTCTGCACCGAGATAGCGAGCGCCGCCGGCAGCGTCACCCAGATAAGGGAGGTCACCGCCGCCCTTACGAGGATAGCCAAGGTCAACGGCTGCGCGGTGTTCATAGTCGGCCACGTTACGAAGGACGGCAGTATTGCCGGCCCCAGGATGCTTGAGCACATGGTCGATACCGTCCTCTATTTCGAGGGGGACAGGCACGATGCGTTCCGCCTTCTCAGGGCGGTCAAGAACCGCTTCGGCTCCACGAATGAGATAGGCATTTTCGAGATGCGCGGCGACGGCATGGCGGAGGTTTCGGATCCTTCTTCCATGTTCCTCTCCGGCAATAACGATACGGGCTGCGCCGTCGCCTGCATTATGGAGGGCAACCGGCCCATACTCGTGGAGGTGCAGTCGTTGCTCTCGTCTACGGTTTACGCCAACCCGCGCAGAATGGCGGCGGGCATGGACGGCAACCGTCTCATGCTCCTGTTGGCCGTGCTGGAGCGAAGAGCCGGCGTAAGGACGGGGGAGAAGGACGTTTACACGAACGTCGTCGGCGGCATAAGAGTCGACGACAGGGGCGCCGATCTTGCCGTTATAATGGCGGTGGGCGGCTCGGTTTTCGATAAATGCCTCCCCGAAAGGACCGCGGTGATCGGCGAAGTCAGTCTTACGGGCGAGATACGCCCCGTCGACAGGATGCTGAACCGCGTCAACGAATGTGTAAGGCGCGGCTTCACGAACATCATTGCGCCGTATTCCTCAAGCCTTAAAACCGTTAAGGACGCGAATATCACGACGGTACGCAGCATAAGGGAAGCGCTCGCGCTGCTCGAATAAGCGAAAACGAATTATAAAACGGGCGGATGATCAGAGCATCCGCCCATATTTTTTTATTCTGTTATTTATAAAGACTGTCGATATCCTCGGGATGGATGTACCACACGCCGTCGATCTTGATAACGCGGGGGCCGAGATAAGTCTTCTGTTCGCCCTTCGTGCCCTTGACGGTCATGATAAGGAAGAGCTCGCGCGCCTCGGCGGGGGTCCCGGTAACGCCGTACCGGGGCAGGCTCGATATTACGGAGGCAAGCTCGTATTCGCGAAGGATGCGCCTGCCCGTAAGCTCGTACGTGATGCCCGTGATATCGCCGTATTTGACCTTGAGGCCCGAGAGGATAACTGTGCCTATGGCGTTTATCACGCCGTTTTCGCCGCCCATCAGTATCGCAGCGTAACCGTAGCTGTTCACCGTGTGCGTTATGTATTCGGGAGGAAGCGCGCGCTTGGCGTGCTCCGGTTCGCCCGTGAGAAGGAAGGCGATCAGCTCGTCGACGGGAGCAAGATCGGTCTCGTCAAGCGGGACTTCGGTGGGCGCCGCTGTGGGTATCGCCGTCGGAACGGGCGTCGGCCTGGGCGTGGGCGTAGGCGTGGGCGTGGGCGTCGGAGTGGGAGTGGGAGTCGGAGTCGGCGGCACCGTAGGAACGACGGTCGGCGCGGGAGTGGCTTCCTCCGTTGGGATGGGAGTCGGCTTAAAAGGCGTTTCGCTTGCGGCAAAAAAGCAGGCGGGAATAAGCCTCATCCAGCAGAAGAACGCCGCGAAAAACAGCCCCAAAAACAGGAGCGCGACAAGTAGTCGCCTTGCTCTTCTTTTGCCCGGGGTCTCAAGCGCGGCTCCGCACTCCGTGCAGAACCTGAAGCCCTTTTCTATCCTGTTGCCGCATTCGGGACAGCGCATTTTCCGGCTCCTTCCATCGGACTTATTTTATTATACCCGCGCGCGCTTTGTCAATGCGGTAAAGCAGGCAATTATCCGCGAAACGCGGCATAGTATATAGGAGCATCATTCAGAATAATACGGGAGGAAATATGGCCAACACGACCTTTTCGGAGCTTCGGCGTAAGGAGATAATCAATATCTGCGACGGCGCGAGGCTCGGCTGTATATGCGATCTGGAGCTTGACGACTGCACGGGGCTTATCAGCGCGATAATAGTACCCGGGCCAATGCGGTTCCTGGGGCTGTTCCGCGGAACGGAGGAGCTCGTTATCCCTTACTGCAAGATAGAGAAGATAGGCGACGACGTTATTCTCGTAAGGGCGGAAGGTTTATAAAAATACATATAGCGTTTTAGAAAAAACTGTGGTACAATATATGGGCCGAATAATTGAAAGGAATATCCGCCCGTCTATCCGCGGCGGATCCGCCGAAAAATGAGATGCAGATATTGCCAGTGTACCGACAGTAAGGTCGTCGATTCCAGGCCCACCGAGGACGGAACGGCCATCAGGCGCCGCCGCGAGTGCACCAACTGCGGCCGCAGGTTCACCACCTATGAGAAGATCGAGGAGATGCCCATTATCGTCGTAAAGCGCGACGGGACAAGGGAGCCCTTCGACAGCAGCAAGATTTTGAGGGGCGTCCGCAAATCCTGCGAAAAGAGGCCCGTCTCCGCCGCCGCAATGGACGAGCTGGTAGAGGAGGTCGTCAGGGAGATCAACAACACCCTCGAGCAGGAGGTCACCACCATCAAGATAGGCGAGCTCGTAATGAAGAAGCTCAAGGATCTCGACGAGGTGGCGTACGTCAGGTTCGCCTCCGTTTACCGCGACTTCAAGGACAGCAACACCTTCTTTGAGGAGCTCAAGAAGCTGCTCGGTGAACAGAATGCCCAATAACGCGAAGTTCCTGCTTGAGAATACGAAGAACGATCCCGTTTACGTCGAAAGCAGCGGGGTGGGCGTCATAAGGTCCGAAAGGCTCATGAACGAGCCGGGGATCACCCACGGCTTCACGACGCGAAGGGGAGGCGTCAGCAAGCCTCCGTTCGACAGCCTCAACCTCGGGACGAGCCGCGACGAGCCCATGTGGAACATCCGCGCGAACTACCGCGTGCTTGCGGGCGCGTACGGCCTTTCGTATGAGGAGATGGCGCTCGTCAGGCATGAGCACGGGGACAAGATACTCAAGCTCGACAAAAGCTTTTGCGGCAGGGGCATCTACCGCGAACCGCTCGATTTTTCGGACGGCCTCGTTACGAACGATCCCGGCGTGACGCTCATGACCTGCCATGCGGACTGCAGCGCGTTCTTCATTTACGACAGGGCGACAAGGTCTATTGGCCTTGCGCACGCGGGGTGGAAGGGCATGTATAAGCGCATCGGGCAGAGGCTCGCGGAAAGGCTTCAGGCCGAGTACGGCGCGGATCCCGCCGATATGGTCGCCGCCGTAGGCCCCTGCATCTGCGAAAACTGCTTTGAGGTGGAGCTTGAGCTTGCCCAAAGCTTTGCCCGCGAATTCGACTGTCCCGATATCTACAGGGAGGGAACGGGCGAAAAGGCCGATAAGGGCTACGTTGCCCTGCAGGCCGCCGCAGTGATCCAGCTTATGGACGCAGGCATACCTCGGGATAACATATCGCTCATGCGCCTCTGCACCATGGAGGAGAAGGAGCTCTTCTATTCCTACCGCAGGGACGGCAAAAACACGGGCTCCATGGCCGCTTTCCTGAAGCTCGTATAAAAAATAATAAAATCATTCGCCCCGGAGAATACTTGTTTTGAGTATCTTTCCGGGGTGTTTTTATGCGCATTAGTTTGATGCTGACCGCAGTATCCGCCCTGCTGACAGCGGGCGGAGTGCTTGATGGAACGAGAAGGAGAATGGGGATAACGAAGGGAAAAGCCCTGTTCTTTTTGCTGTGCGCTGCCGCGCTTTCCTCCTTCGAGGCGGAGTCCGAATGGGGAGGAATATTCCCTGCCTGCGTGCTGATCCCCGCATGGGTATTCGGGCACACGCTCGCCCGCAGCGAAAGGCCGGGAGCGGTCGTTCTGTCATTGCCCTTATCCGCGCTGGCGGGCCTGCTGCTTTATCCTCTGGCTAACTCAACGGGGGAATGGGCTATATTCGCCGCGGGCGCAGTTTCGGGAGCGGTTTCGTTTGCCATTGGCATGGGCGCTGGCCTGCCGACGGCGGCGCTTTTGCCGGTATTCCTGCACGCGTCAGCCTACGTATCGGATCTCATCTCCTTCGGATGGGGCGGTCTGGAGCTTGCGGAAAACTGCCTTTCGATGCAGCTCGCGGGGCTTATGCTTTCGGTATTTGCCGTTTGGGCGAGAAGTACGGTTCGGACGAACGTACGAATATTGTCGGCCGAGTGACCGACAACCCTTTTACAACGATTCATCATATCATTTCAATGCCCGTCATAGTATTTATCAGAATACGGTTCGAGGACGGCGCATGTTGGATAATTCCTGTAAAAACCTTATAAAAACTGTGCTCTCGGTTTTGCCTTCGGGCATTTCCGAGGCCTTTCTCGAAGGCGGCGCGCAGAACGCGGAGGAGCTGAGACTCCGGGTCGGCAGACCTTTGCAGATAATCTTCCCGTTCGGCGAAAGGCTGATAGAGGATACGTCGTTCACCTCGGAAGAGGCGGGGGAACTGCTCGAAAAGCTCTGCCGCCATTCCGTCTATTCGAGGCGCGAGGAGCTCATAAACGGCTTCGTCGCCTTCGAGGGCGGCGCGAGGATAGGCGTCTGCGGCAGGCCTGTCATAGAAAACGGAGCCGTTAAGAGCATGACGGAGATATCCGGCTTCAATATCAGGTTCACCTGCGAGGCAAGGGGCTGCGCCGAACCCGTAATGGGCTTTGTTTCCGAGCAGGGAAGGCCCGTTTCGGCGCTCGTCGTTTCGCCTCCGGGCGGGGGTAAAACGACTCTTCTTCGGGATATGGCGAGATGCTTTTCATACGGGATCGGCACGGCGCCAGTCAAGGTGGCTATAGCGGATGAAAGGGGCGAGCTCGCCGGGCTGTCCGCTGGTTTGCCCTCGTTCGATATAGGCCCGCGCACTGACGTAATGGACCGTATGCCCAAGGCCGCAGCCATGCGCCTTCTCGTCAGGACTATGAGCCCGGACGTCATGATTACGGACGAGATCGGCGGCATGGAGGACGCCGCGGCAGTCGCGGAGGCTTCAAGATGCGGGACAGCCGTGATCGCGAGCGCGCACGCCTCGACGGCTGACGATATCCTCATGCGTCCTTCTTTGAAAAACGTAGTTGAAACGGGCGCTTTCGGGAGGATACTCCTTCTGAAAAGGACGGGGAGCAAGCTGCATATCTCCCCGCTGAAGATATGAGCGCGGCAAGGCTTTTCGCGGGGGTGGTCGTCATCGCCGCCTGCGCGCTTTTCGGTTCGGTAAGGAACGCCGAAGCGCTCCGCCGCCTTAAAACCGCAGAGGGGTTAAGAAGTGATATCAGCGAGGCGGAGCATCTGCTGACGGGCGGCAGGAAGGATCTTTTTGCCATTTGCGAAACGCTCTCCTTCCGCGGCGCGTGCGCGGATCTCTGGCGGGATATCTCGAACGAAATGCAAAACGGATCTGGCTTTTATACGGCGTTTTCCAAAGCCCGCAAGCCCGACTGCGGAAGGGAGGCCGCCGCGGAGCTTGAAAGGCTCGCGGCACTTCTCGGAAAGGGGGACGCCGCCGCAGAATCGGAAAGGCTGAGAGATGCCGCGAAAAGACTCGGCGCGATAGTGGAGAACATGCAAAAAAACAGAGCCGAAAAGTGCAGGCTGACGAGTTCTTTATCCCTGCTCCTCGGTCTCTGCCTCGCGCTGCTGCTCATCTGAGGTGCGAATGGGAATCGAAGTTGTTTTACGGATAGCGGGAATAGGTATACTCGTCGCGGTCGCGTGCCAGCTCCTCAAGCAGACGGGGCGGGACGACATCGCCATGCTGACCGCCGTTGCGGGGCTGATAATAGTTCTGACGATGGTGATAAGCCTCATCGGGAGCCTTTTCGACAACGTCAGAAGCGTTTTCGATCTCTACTGAAATGGACGTTTTCAGGGTCGCGGGAATGGCGATAACCACGGCGGTGCTCGCGCTGACGGTCAAAAGCTTCAAGCCGGAGCTCGGTATGCAGACCGCGCTTGCGGGCGGCGTTTTGATACTCGGCGTATGCGCGGCGGAGCTGACCGGCACGGCGAGGACGCTGAGAGAAATGCTCGCGGGAACGGGCGTCGACGGCGGCGTTATTTCGCTCGTATTCAAGGTGACGGGAATAGCCTTCACGGCGCAGATAGCTTCGGATATCTGCCGAGACGCGGGCGAGAGCGCGCTCGCCTCCAAGGTGCAGATCTGCGGCAGGCTGATGATGGTCTCCGCGGCGCTTCCGATGCTGACGGAGCTCGTTTTGTCGGTCACCCGGCTGATAGGAGATTTCCTTTGAAAAAGCACGCTTTTCGGTTACTGTCGGCTTCGGTTTTACTGCTGTTGGCTTTTCTTCCGCTCGCGGCGTTTGCCGAGCCTGAGAACGCCGACGACGACGCGGCCGTTGCCGAGGAGATAGCGAGGCAGACGGAAAAGCTCGATCTTTCCGGATGGGAGGAATACTTCGAAAGCGTGGGCAGGCTCACTAAGAGCGACGCCCACACCATCGCGGAATTCATCGAGAGCCGCGCAGTGAACGGGGAGGCGGAGGATCCGGGAGGCCTCTTCGGAGCGATACTCGTCCTTTTCAGGGCGGAGCTCAAAAAATCCGTCGGAGCGGCCGCCGCGCTAACTGCCGCCGCATTGCTCACCGCGCTCTCCGGCATCGTCGGCGACGAGGGGATAAGACCGCTCCTCGGCACGCTGCTTTGCACGGCCGCGCTCACGCTTTCCGCGGCGGTCCTGGCCTCGCTCTCGAAAACCACCTGGGACGCCGTCGGCGCGGCGGGAAGGTTCGCGGAGAAGGTCACGCCCGTAATGAGCGCGCTCCTCGTTTCGCTCGGCGCGCCTTCCGCGGCGGGGATATTCAGACCTCTCATGGTGTTTTTAACGGGGACCGTGACTGTGCTCGTCGAAAGGGCGGTGCTTCCCATTGCGCTTGCCTGCGGAGCCGTCGGCATTGCGGACGCGCTGACCGACGGGAAACAGCTCGGCGAACTGATAAAGACGGGGCAGAAGACCGTAAAATGGCTCCTCGGGCTGGTGTCGACCTTCTATTTCGGAGTGACCGCCGTGCAGGGGCTGACCGTCTCTGCGAGGGACGGTATCGCCGTGAGGACGGCGAAATACGCGATAGACAGGCTCGCGCCGCTGACGGGCGGCATTATAGGCGGCACGGCGGACAGCGTCATGGCCTGCGCGCTCCTCCTGAAAAACGGCGTCGGGGCCGTCGCGGTGCTGATACTGCTTTCGATAATGCTGAGGCCCCTCATAGTCCTTTTGACGGGGATATTCGTATTCCGCGTCTCAGCCGCGCTCTCCGCGCCGGTCGCCGACCCGAGGGTGCCGAGGCTCTTTTCAAACGCGGCGGACGTGACGGGCGGGCTCTTTGCCTGCGCAGCCGTGACGGGAGCCATGCTGCTTCTTACTATACTCGTTTTCGTGACCTCCGCGGGGATATGCGCGGGACTTTGGTGATGCATGAGGATACTCGTTGAAAGGATCGTCATCGCGGCGTTCATGGCCGCGCTCTCGGAGGCGGCGCTCCCGCAGGGCAGGATGGGCAAATGCGCCAAAAGGATCGTCTCGCTTATTGGAACGATGATGGTGATACCCCCGGTGATAGACCTAATTTCGGAGGCATTGTGAAAAAAGAGAGCATATTCGGATCCTTCATAGAAAAACTGCGGGACAACAGGAAACTTGAGATAGCGGTTTACGCCGCGCTCATATTGACCGCGGCCGTCATATTCGTTCTTTCCGGGGGCATATCCTGTGAGGGAAAGGAGCGCTCTGAAACGCCCGAGGCAGTTGAGATCCAACAGCCGCGCGATCCCGAGGAAACGCTCGAGGCAAGGCTCGAACGCATACTCGGCGGCATAAGCGGCGCGGGCAGGGTGCGCGTCATGGTGACGTTCGAGACGGAGACGGCCTCAAGCGGAGAAACAGGCGCAGCTTCGGGAGGCTCGTCTTCCTTGACGGGATCGTATCTGTTCCCGTCGCAGGGGACGGCAAGGGAGGAGACGAGCCGCGCTTCACAGCGGGTTAGGGGAGTGATCGTCGTAGCGGAGGGGGCGGAGGATATTTCAGTAAAGCTCGCTCTGCAGAACGCCGTTATGACGGTGCTCGGGATCGACCCGAAGGCGATAGGCGTATTCCCCATGGGAAAGTGAGATCGATCTTAAAGGCGTGAAGCCTTGCGATATAACAACTGAAAGGAGACCTTTTTAGGCAGGTATCGGACAAATGGAAAAAACAGTCAGGAACAAGCGCTTTATCATACTCCTTGCGGCGGCTGTGCTGCTGCTCGTCGGGGCCGTGATACTGAATCTGAAGCTCAACAATGACGCGAAAACCGGTTCCTCCGAAGACGGGGAAGGCGTATCCGACGGCGGTTCCCGCGAGACGATGGTGAACCTCTTCGGCGACTACTTCAATTCGTTCCGCGACGAGAGGAGCCGCGTGAGGGCGCAGGAGATCGACTATCTGCGCTCGATCATCAACTCCCAAAACACCGACGACGAAGCGCTTGAAGACGCGCAGAGCAGGCTTTTGGAGCTCGTCGGAAAGATGGAAAAGGAGTTCGCGATAGAGAGCCGCATAAGGGGCAAGGGCTTCCTCGACGCCGCGGCGACCTATCAGGGGGATTCGGTCACCGTGATAGTCGACGGCGAGACGCTTACCGACGAGGAGGTGGCGAGGATACTCGACATAGTGATAACCGAAACGGGCCTTCCCGCGTCGAGGATCAAGATATCCACGGGAGGCTGAAATACCCGAAACGTATATTGAAAGCGGCGCTCAATGAGGCCTTTACAAACGAACGGATATTTGTTATAATAAAGTATCAATATTCAGGAGGATTTCCAAAATGGATCTCGATACCGAAGTAGTAACCGATATCAGCGTCGCGGAAAACGGCAAGGTCGTTTTCGCTCCCGATGTAATAGCCACTATAGCCGGCCTCGCCGCCTCCGAGGTCGAGGGCGTTTCCGGTCTTTCCGGCAGCGTTATGGAGGGCATTTCCGGCATATTCAGCAAGAAGAACATGACCAAGGGCGTCCACGTCGAAGTCGGCCAGGAGGAAGCCGCCGTCGATCTCAGCATCAACGTAAGGTACGGCTTCCGCATCCAGGAGGTCTGCGCCAACGTCCAGAAGGAGGTCAAGAACGCCATTGAGACCATGACCTCCCTCCGCGTCGTAGAGGTCAACGTGCTCGTCCAGAGCGTCACCTTCGACGAGCCCGAAAAGCCCGAAAAGAAAAAGGAAAAAGAAAAACCCGAGCTTGAAGCCCGCGTCAAGTAAGGCTTCGGCCGTATCCGAAACAGAAAGGGGTCACAAATGAAACCTCGTCTTATCGACAAACTGCTGCTCGGCCTCGTGCTGATCCTGTTCATCGGGATCATGGTCGTTTGCGCGCTCACCGTAACGGGAGTTATCCCGCAGGAGGACGTTTCCGCCTTCCTCGATACCGTAATGAGCGACGGGATCGGTTACGGCTATCTTCGCATCGGCATAGTCATTGTGTGCGCCGTGCTCGCCGTTATCGCGATAAAGCTCCTCTTCACGAGCGGCAAGCCCAAGGAGAAGGAAGCCAGCAACGCGTCGCTGCTCTCCTCCGATGAAAACGGCGCGGCTTACATCAGCGCCGCCTCCATCGACAGCATGGCCCAGAAGTACATCAAGTCGAACAGCCGCATCCGCGAGTGCAGCAGCAAGGTCGGCATCGACGCCGACAGCCGCGTGAATATCAGCCTCAAGGCGATAGTGCTTGCCGATACGAACATCCCCGAGCTCTGCGAAAAGGTTCGCACCGAGCTCAAGGAATACATCGAGACCTATGCGGGCGTTAAGGTGTCCCAGATAGACTTCATGGTCGTCAACACCTATTCTCCCACGAACGCATCCAGGCTCAACTGATAAGGGATCCATCCACCGATGAGCAGGAAAACAGCAAGAGAAACGGCCATGAAGATGGCCTACGGTAAGATGTTCGGCTGCGACGATACCTACGCCACCGTCACCGAGATATCGGGGATAGAGGCGGAGCCCGCCGCGGAGGATATCGATTTTGCCAACGGGATCATCGACGGCATAGAGGAGCATAAGGCCGAAATAGACGAGATCATCGCCTCCGCTTCCAAGGGATGGGCCGTCGACCGCATGCCCAAGGTCGATCTTTCCGTGCTTAGGGTCGCCGTCTATGAGCTCGTTTTCGAGAAGAAGGCGCCGCAGAAGGTCGTCATAAACGAAGCCGTCCGCATCGCCGGCAAATACGGCGGAGATGATTCGCCCCGCTTCATAAACGGTGTTCTCGGCAAGATCGCAGGCTCGGAAGAGAAGTGATCCTATGGCCGGTGAAACGATTTTTACCGTTGCAAGACTTAACGAGTACGCCGACCGCGTGCTCAAAAACGATCCGCGTCTGCGGAGCATAAAGGTGTCCGGTGAGATAAGCGGCTTCAAACGCCACTCCTCCGGGCATCTCTATTTTAGTTTGAAGGACTCCGAGGCCGTCGTCTCCTGCGTCATGTTCCGTTCTTCGGCCGCTTCGCTGAAGCTCGATCCGAGGGACGGCATGAAGGTCGTCGCGCACGGCTCCGTCTCCATATTCGCGCGGGACGGAAAGTATCAGCTCTACGTCGACTCCATGCGGGCCGATGGCGAGGGCGAGCTTTACAGGCAGTTCCTTCTCCTCAAAGCCAAACTCGAAGAGGAGGGCGTATTCGAAAACGCAAGGCCGCTTCCCGTGCTCCCGAGGGCGATAGGCATCGCCACGAGCGAGACGGGCGCCGCGCTTCACGATATGATAACCGTTACGAGGCGCAGATTCCCCGGCATGAACATACTCTTCGCCCCCTGCCAGGTCCAGGGCGAGGGCGCTGCCGAAAGCATACGCGCGGCGCTGCGCGTGCTGCAGAAATTCCCCGCGTGCGACGTGATCATCGTCGGCAGGGGCGGCGGCAGCTACGAGGATCTGTACTGCTTCAACGACGAGGCTTTGGCGAGGGATATCGCTTCCTCGAAGGTGCCTGTTGTCAGCGCCGTCGGCCACGAGACGGATTTCACCATCGCGGATTTCGCAGCCGATCTCAGAGCGCCGACTCCTTCCGCCGCGGCGGAGCTCTGCTGCCCGGTTTACGAAGAGCTCGAAGGAGGGCTCTCGTATGAGATCGAGGCGGCGGGGAGGATAGTCGAGGACAGGCTGAGGAGCGCCGGGAACGCGCTTTCAAGGCTTACGGGCTCTGCCGCCATGGCCAACCCGCATCACGCTATAGATATCAAGCGCGAAAAGCTCAGGTCGCTTGCGGAAAGGCTCGGCACCGGAGCGAATGCGAAGCTCCTTGCCGCAAGGGCCAAGCTCGAAGGCAGGCGCGAAACGCTGAAAGCGATAAGCCCGCAGGGCGTTATCGACCGCGGATACGCCGTCGTCACGGGGACGGACGGAGCTATAATAAAGGACGTCTCGGGACTTGCTCCCGATATGAGGATAGGATTGAGGATGGCGGGAGGACGAGCCTCCGCCGTAGTGACCGAAACAGACAGAGGATGAAAATGGAAAACACTAACGATCTCACCTTCGAGAAGGCTTACGCCGCTCTCGAGGAAACCGTCGACAGGATGAACGCCGCTTCCGTTCCCCTCGACGAGCTGATGAAGCTCTACGAGCAGGGAATGGAGCTTGCCGCACGCTGTGAAAAGCTCCTTTCCGGCTATGAGGCGCGCCTTGAGAAGGTCTCTAAGGCCGCTCTTGCCGAAGCCGCCGCCGAAACGCCGCAGGAACTTCCGGTGGAGACGGAGGACGACGGGGAGGCACCCTTCTGATGACGGGCGAAGAATACAGGGAAATATCCCGCAAATACAAGGTACTCGTCGAGAACGAGCTCGACAGGATAAGGAACTGCGAGGCTTTGAGCATACAGCCGAAGCTTCGCGACGCCATGTTTTACAGCCTTGAAGCCGGCGGGAAGAGGATCCGTCCCTGCCTGCTGCTTGCGGTATGCGAGCAGTTCGGCGGCGACGTCGAGAAGGCGCTCCCCTTCGCGTGCGGCCTTGAAATGATACACACCTATTCGCTGATACACGACGATCTTCCCTGCATGGACGACGACGATATGCGAAGGGGCAGGCCCTCCAACCACAAGGTGTTCGGAGAGGCAATGGCCGTTCTCGCGGGGGACGGGTTGCTTTCGTACGCTTTCGAGACGATGCTGAACGCCGCCGTTAAAAACGGCGACACGGGCTCGCTCCTTACCGCGGGCGAGATAGCGAGGCTCGCGGGAGCCGCCGGCATGGTCACTGGCCAGGCGGCGGATATCGAGTTCGAGAACTCCGAAAACAAGACCGAAGCCATGCTCGCGTTCATCCACAGGCATAAGACCGCGGACATGCTGGAAGCCGCCGTCGTTTCCGGCGCGCTAATCGCGGGCGCGGACGGCGGGGATATCGAAAAACTCAGGCGCTATTCCGAAAAAATGGGCCTGCTGTTCCAGATAACCGACGATCTGCTCGACTATACGGGCGATCCCGCGCTTATGGGGAAGACTCTCCATAAGGACGAGGCGCAGGGCAAGCTGACCTACGTCACCCTGCTCGGCCTTGAAGGCGCGAAGGAGGCCGCGAAAGCCACCGCAGAAGAAGCGAAGGCGCAGCTCGAAGGGCTTCGCGATCCGGGCTTCCTTGCCGCGGTGATAGACAATATGCTCGAAAGGAGCAATTGACAAGCAGACTTCCGCCGCAAATTACGGCGGAGACAGGAAACCGAAATGACAGAATACAGCGAGCTTAAAATACTCAATACCATCAAGAGCCCCGAAGATCTCAAAAAGCTCTCCGGGGAGGAGCTTTACGCCCTTGCGGACGAGATACGCCGCTATATGATAACCACCGTTTCGAAGAACGGCGGTCATCTTGCTTCCAATCTCGGCGTGGTGGAGATGACGATCGCGCTCCATAAGGCCTTCGATTTCAGCACGGACAGGCTCGTTTTCGACGTGGGCCATCAGAGCTACGTCCATAAGCTCCTAACGGGAAGGGCCGAGCAGTTCGGCACCCTCCGCAAAAAGGGAGGCATAGCGGGCTTCCCGAAGACCGCCGAAAGCCCGTACGACGCTTTCAATACCGGGCATTCGAGCACGTCGATCTCCGCCGCGATAGGCATTATGCGCGCCGACGCGCTGAACGGCGTCAAGCGCTCGGTCGTCGCCCTGATCGGCGACGGCGCGCTCACGGGCGGCATGGCGTATGAAGCTCTCGACGACGTAGGTCAGCAGAAGCTGCCGCTGATCGTCGTCCTCAACGATAACGAGATGTCGATCTCGGGCAACGTAGGCGGGCTCAGCCGCCATCTTGCCAAGATGCGTTCCGCAAGAGGTTACCGCAATTTCAAGCGCGGCTTCTCCAAGGTCCTGAAGCATATCCCCCTGGTCGGCAGCTGGCTCAGCGACAGGTTCGAGGGCTTAAAGAACAGGATCAAGTATTTCATACTTCCCAACGTCCTCTTCGAGGAGCTCGGCTTCACTTATTTGGGCCCCATCGACGGGCACGATATCGAGACCATGACGGAGGTGTTCGATCATGCCAAGAAGATGGACAAGCCCGTGGTCATCCATGCGATAACCAAGAAGGGCAGGGGATACGAACCCGCCGAGAAGAATCCCGAAAAGTTCCACGGCATTGGCAAATTCGATGAAAGCACGGGCGAGAGCAAGGCCTCCTTCGGCAACTCCGCCGTATTCTCCGACGAGCTTTGCAGGCTTGCCGCCGATCATAAGGAGATAGTCGCCATCACCGCGGCTATGGCCTCGGGCACCGGGCTCGACGCGTTCAAAACCAAATATCCCGACAGGTTCTTCGACGTAGGCATCGCCGAACAGCACGCCGTCACGATGGCTGCCGGCATGGCGACAGCGGGTATCACGCCGGTGTTCTGCGTTTATTCTTCCTTCCTCCAGAGGGGCTTCGATCAGCTCCTGCACGACGTTTGCCTGCAGGATCTCAAGGTCGTCTTCGGCATTGACCGCGCGGGCCTCGTGGGAGCGGACGGAGAAACGCATCACGGCGTCTACGATATTTCATACCTTTTGACTCTTCCCAACATGAAGATACTCTCGCCCTCCTCCGTGCAGGAGCTTCGCGCCGCGCTCGACTGGGCCGCGCTCACAAACGACTCTCCTTGCGCCGTCAGGTATAACAGGGGCGTTCTGCAGGACAGGGAAATGACGGGCGATATCCTCTCGTGGGAGTGCATAAAGCCATTCAGGAGCGTCTGCGTCGTCGCAACCGGCAGAACGGTCGAGACGGCTATAAAGGTCTGCGAGGATCTGAACGTAGGCCTCTACAACGCAAGGAGCATTCGCCCCATGGATGAGAGCGCGCTGTCTCAGTTGGCGAGGGCGCATTATATCATCACCGTGGAGGACGGCATTGTTAACGACGGTTTCGGCACGCAGGTAGCCGCCAATATGTGCATGCGCGGCTCCGGCGCAAAGGTCGTCACGGTCGGCGTTCCGAACAGGGTGATCGAGCAGGGCTCGGTCTCGGAGCAGGACGAGGAATGCGGCCTTTCCGCAGAAGAACTTAAAAAGACGATCCAAAGCCTGATCGGAGGCATCTATGCCTAAACGCGCGGACATACTTTTAGTAGAACAGGGGCTTTGCTCCGGCCGCGAACGCGCCAAGGCCCTCATAATGGAGGGCGTGGTCTATTTCGGCGAGGTCAAAGTGTTGAAGCCCTCCGATACTTTCGCAGACGGAGCCGCGCTGACCGTCAGGGAGGACCCGATCCCCTTCGTTTCAAGGGGCGGCCTGAAGCTCGATAAGGCCGTGAGAAAGTACGCGATCGATCTTAACGGCGCGGTCTGCCTCGACGTTGGCGCGTCCACGGGCGGCTTCACCGACTGCATGCTCCAGAACGGGGCGCGGAAGGTCTACTCGGTCGACGTCGGCTACGGCCAGCTCGACTGGAAGCTGAGGAACGATCCGCGCGTCGTCTGCATGGAGCGGCGCAACGCGAGGAATATGGAGCCCGCCTGGTTCGACGAAACGCCGGCGTTCGCCTCTTGCGACGTGTCGTTCATCTCCATCAAGCTGATCCTTCCCAAAATGTACGAATGCCTCTCGGATGACGGGAGCGCGGTAGTCCTCGTTAAGCCCCAGTTCGAGGCGGGCAGGGGAAAGGTCGGCAAGAACGGCGTCGTCCGCGACGCGGCGGTCCATAAGGAGGTGCTGATCTCCTCGGCGGAGTTTGCCGTGGGATGCGGCTTCAACGTCGTCGAGCTCGACTATTCCCCCATAACCGGCCCGAAGGGGAATATCGAATACCTCATGTATCTTACGAAGCGCGAGATCGCGAAAAACGTCGATATTATCGGCGCTGCGGAAAATGTCGTTTCGCTTTCACACAGTGAGCTTTCGTGATATAATGGAATTATGAAACTGGTATTCTTTACAAATCCGATGAAGCCCAACGCGGGCAGGCTCATGAACGAGCTCGTAATTGCCGCCGAGCACAGAGATTTCAAGACCGTCTCCACAACGGAGGACGAGCTTCTTGAAGAACTGCTCGACGGTGATTTCGGCGACGCGTTCTGCGTGGTCACCCTCGGCGGCGACGGAACGATACTCCGCGCCGTTTCAGCCGCTTCGAAGCACGGCATACCCGTGCTCGGCGTCAACATGGGCAGGGTAGGCTTCTTCAGCGAGATCGGCGTCGGCGAATTCGAGGACGCGCTCGATAAGCTCATTAAGGGCGAATACGCGGTAGAGCGTCCCTCGATGCTCCGCTGTGAGGTCAACGGAGAGAGCATGGGCGACTGTTTGAACGATTTCTCCGTTCACAGGCAGGAGCTTGCCTCCATTACCCAGCTCGATCTTTCGGTGGACGGGGACGAGATAGGCACCGTCATGGCGGACGGACTCATCGTCGGCACGCCCTCCGGATCGACCGCTTACACTATGTCGGCAGGCGGCCCCGTGGTCGCTCCCAAGCTCGACTGCATACTCGTTACGCCGATCTGCCCGCATTCTTTGACCGTAAGGCCGATCGTAACGTCAACGGATTCCGTCGTCGAGGCGAAGCTCCAGTGCACCTGCAGGCTGAGCCGCGACGGACAGAACATAAAGATACTCTACCCCGGGGATATCGCCGTCTTCCGCAGATCCGAAAGGACGGCCGAATTCATCAGGTTCAAGAAGCGCAACGTATTCAAGCTCATCAGGGAAAAGCTCAAATAATCCATGATCGAAAGACTGATAATCGAAAACGTGGCTCTCATCGAAAAGCTGGATCTTGAGATCGGCTCGGGCTTTACCGTGCTCACGGGCGAGACCGGCGCGGGCAAATCCATCATAATCGACGGCATAGAGCTCGTCCTCGGCGCAAGGGGAAGCAGGGAACTGATCTCCTACGGCAAACAGAAATGCCGCGTCGAGGCGCTTTTCGATATCAAGGACAAGCCGGAGATATGCGCCGTTCTTGACGGGCTCGGCATCCCGAGCGACGGTGAGGAGCTCTCCATCACCCGCGAGCTCGCTGTAAACGGCAAGAGCCTCTGCAGGGTTAACGGCGTAATACTGCCGCTCGTTTCGCTTAAAAAGGTCACCGATCTGCTCGTCGACGTTCACGGTCAGCACGAGCACCAGTCCCTTCTGGACGAGAGCAACCATCTCGGCGTCATAGACGCCTACACGTGGGATGCGATCTCGCCTCTTCTCGACAGGGTCAACGCCCTGTACTCCGAATACGCCGAGACGGCAAGAAAGCTCAATTCGGGCTTCCTTTCCGAAGCGGAGCGCGAGCGCCGCATAGACATACTGAAGTATCAGATTAACGAGATAGAAAAAGCCTCGCTCAAGGCCGACGAGGAGGATAGGATCAACGAGGAGCTGAAGATCCTCACCAACGCCGAAAGGATATCGGAAAGCCTCGCATCCGCCTCCGAGCTTTTGACCTCGGAGGGCGGCGCCGTGCAGGAGCTTAAGGCGGCGGTCGATAAGCTTTCGAAAATATCGGATCTCTCCGCATCCTTCGGCGAGGTGTATTCGAGGCTAAACGACCTTTACTACGAGGTCGAGGACGCCGCTTATTCCGTGAGGGATCTCGGGCTCGATTCCGATTTCGATCCCCGCCGCATAGACGAGCTTGAAACGAGGCTCGACGTTATTGACGGATTGAAGCATAAGTACGGCCGCACGGCGTCGGAGGTGCTGGAGTTTGCAGAAAACGCCTCGCGCGAGCTTGCGGAGCTGACGGGCGACGCGGATCTGAGGCTCGCTCTTGAAAAGAAAAAAGCTGCGCTCAAGGCCGAATACGCCCATGCCGCGGCGAAGCTCACGGAGGCAAGGAAGGCTTCCGCGGGCAGGCTGTGTTCCCTTGCCGAGCAGCAGCTCAAGGAGCTCGGCATGAAGAAGGCCAGGCTCTCCGCCGAGTTCCGAATGATCGACGACGAACCGCACGAGGGCGGGAGCGACGAGGTCAGCCTTCTGCTTTCCGCGAACGAGGGCGAACCGTTGAAGCCCCTCTCGAAGGTCGCTTCCGGCGGCGAGCTTTCAAGGATAATGCTCGCGCTGAAGACCGTCATAACCGACGCGGACGGCATCCCCACGCTCATATTCGACGAGGTGGACACCGGCATTTCCGGCTCCACAGCAAATACCGTCGGCCTTCGCATGAAGAAGATCGCGGGCAAGCATCAGGTGCTCTGCGTGACGCATCTGCCGCAGATCGCCGCATTTGCCGATACGCATTTCGTCGTCTCGAAGCATGAGGAGAACGGCCGAACGGTGACGAACGTAAAGCGCCTTTCGGATGAAGAAAGGCCCGCCGAACTCGCAAGGATAATGGGAGCGGAAACGGGAAGCGCCGCAGCCGTATCCCATGCCGCGGAGCTCATCAAAAAGGCTTCCGAAGCAAAGCTTTAAGCGAATACCTTTCGCCTCCTTTTCAAAAACTGTCTTTGATCGTTTTTGACAGGAGGCGCCATATGATATTTGAAAGGATAAAGAAGAGGATCGGCGCGGGGGCGAACTCCGCCATAAAAACTGCCGCCGTATTGCTCGCGTTCTGCGTGTTCGCGCTCGATTTCGGCCCCGTGATGGAGGCCGTCAGGAACGCTCCGGAGGTCGTCTACGCCGAATCGGAGGAGGAGCTGATCTCCTCGCTCCGCGATTCGTTCTCATACGAAGGTTTTTCCGTTACCGCAGGTTCCCTGAGGGATGAAAGGCTCGGCTGCAATACCGTCGTATGCAGGCTTTTCGGGCTGATCCCCGTTAAAGCGGTTTCGGCCAGGATCGGCAAAAGGCCCGAGCTCATGCCGGGGGGAGTGCCCGTCGGCATAAGCATCTACACGGACGGAGTGCTTATAGTCGGGCTCAGCTCCTTCACCGATGAAAACGGCAGGAAGCGTTCGCCCGCAGCGGACGCGGGGATGAAGGCCGGAGACGTGATACTCCTCGTCGGAGGAAGGCCCGTCGCCACCGCGAAGGAGCTTGAAGCACAGCTTGAAATAAGCGGGGGGAACGCCTCCCTCATCATAGAAAGAAACGGGAAACGCATCGAGTGCGCGGTCTCCTGCGGCAGAACCGCCGAGGGGGAATACAGGATAGGCGCATGGGTGAGGGACAGCACCGTAGGCGTCGGCACGCTCTCCTTCTGCGATAAGCAGACGGGCGCCGTAGCGGCTCTGGGCCACGCGGTAACCGACGCGGATACTGGCGCGCTTTTGAAGGTGAAGGACGGCAAGCTCGTTATAGCGACGCTCCTCGGCGTCTCCAAGGGCCGTCAGGGTGCCCCGGGCGAGCTGCACGGGACTTTCGACGAGAACAGCCCGCAGATAGGCGAGATAAGCGCGAATACCGAGCTCGGCATATTCGGCCGACTGACCGAAAACGGTTCTTCGCTTTTGAACGGCGAATCGATCCCCGTAGCATTCCCCGATGAAGTGAGGCAGGGCGAAGCATACGTCCTCTCCTCGATAGAGGGGGAGATAAGAGCGTATTCCTGCCTGATAGTCAAGACGCTCAAGCAGAACGAGCCCGCTCCGAAGGGGCTCGTTATAGAGGTCACGGACGAAAGGCTGAAGGAGCTCACGGGAGGCATAGTTCAGGGGATGAGCGGCAGCCCCATAATACAGGACGGAAGGCTCGTCGGGGCCGTCACGCACGTTTTCGTGAACGACCCGGAAAAGGGCTACGGCGCGTACGCATATTGGATGTATTCGATTTCCGGAGGTTAGCTTTATGGCAAAAAGGGAGCTCGTTATCGAAAGGCGCGGTCTGTTCCTCGGAAAGACCGACGACTATATAGCTGAAATCAAGGAAGCCCTTTCGGTACTCGGCGGCATAAGCTTCATCGACGTCGACTCCGAGGAGGAGCTTATTGAGAAATGCTATACCTACGAGCCCATGCTGATACTCATGGAGCTGGATCTCGATAACATCAATATCGTTGTCAACGCCGCCATGATCAACAAATACCGCCAGGCGGTCAGCGTTGGCCTCGCCCCGGAAGAGGGCGAGAGCTACAGGGGCCTGACGGACGAGTTCGTGATAACCGATTACGTCGTCAAGACGGGCGAGGCGAGGAAGGACGCGCTGAACGTGCTCCGCGCCTACAAACTGAACGTGAAATACGGCATCAACGTGAAGACCATCACGAAGAAGATGCCGATAGTTACCGACCTTATATGGAACGATTCCGCAAGGGATGAGAAGTTCTCCCGCATGGCGCTTGCCGAAAAGCTCGAAAGGCTGGGAGTCAGGCGCGAACTCGCGGGGCATAAGTATCTTATCGCCGCTATCGCCATGCAGGACGCGATGCATATCTGGCCTGAGCCCGCGAAGCTGTATGCGAACGTGGCGGAATACTTCGGCACGACGCCCGCCGCCGTCGAAAGGGACATCAGATACGCGATCGAGACCGCGTGGATAGTCGGCGACATCGATTATCAGCACAAGATGTTCGGCATGAGCATCGACGAGGAGAAGGGCAAACCCACCAATTCCGAATTCATTGCAAGGCTCGCCTTGGATTACTGATAAGAAAGGAAGTACGACCATGAAAAAGAGAGCGATCATAATAGTGCTTGACAGCGTAGGCATAGGCAGTCTTCCCGACGCCGCCGAGTTCGGCGACGAGGGAGCTCATACCCTTGGGCATATATACGAGCAGCGCGGTATGCGGATACCCAATATGCTTTCTCTCGGCCTCGGCAATATCGAGGGATCGAGGCTCGCGCGCGTCGCCTTCCCCCGTGCGGCGTACGGCAGAGCTATGGAGATCACCAAGGCCAAGGATACTACGAGCGGGCATTGGGAGATGGCCGGCTTCCCCATGGAGATCCCCTTCAGAACTTACCCCAACGGCTTCCCGAAGGAAGTTATGGACGAGTTCGAGAAGCGGATAGGCCGCGGCACGCTCGGAAACGAGGTCGCCTCCGGCACGGAAATAATCCAAAGGCTCGGCGACGAGCACGTCAGGACGGGCAAACCCATAGTTTACACTTCCGCCGACAGCGTTTTCCAGATCGCGGCGCATGAAGAGGTCATCCCGCTCGACGAGCTGTACCGCCTCTGCGGTATCGCAAGGGAAATGCTCGTGGGGGACAACCTCGTCGGCCGCGTCATCGCCCGCCCGTTCATCGGCGCAAACGGCAAATACACCCGCACCGAGAACCGCCGCGATTACGCGCTTGCACCCATGGAAGATACGATACTGGACGGGCTGTGCGAAAAGGGCATGGACGTCGTAGGCATTGGCAAGATCGAGGATATTTTCGCCCACCGCGGCATCACCACGGTGGACCATACCAAGAACAATCACGACGGCATAGAGGCAACGATCCGCTTTCTGAAGGAGGGAAAGGGGGACTTCATATTCACGAACCTTGTGGACTTCGATATGCTCTACGGGCATAGGAACGACGTCGAGGGATACGGCGCCGCGCTCGAGTATTTCGATTCCAAGCTCCCCGAGATACTGCGCTCCATGACGAAGGAAGACCTGCTTATAATCACCGCGGATCACGGCTGCGATCCCGCGTATCCGGGCACAGATCATACGAGGGAGCATATCCCCGTAATAGCCCTGAAAGGCAGGGGAAAGCCCGCTCCTCTCGGAACGCTCGATTCGTTCGCCGATCTCGGCGCCACGGTCTACGAATATCTGACGGGGGAGAAATGGCGCTGCGGCAAGTCCTTCCTCTCGGCGCTCGTGTAATCGGTTCGGAACCCGGCCCCGGAAACCATCCGGGGCTTTTTTTCGGGATCATTCGCGGTTGCCAAATCCAATACGAAGTGCTATAATACTCCAAGCTGAATACGCACCCGTAGCTCACCCGGATAGAGCGTATGCCTCCGGAGCATAAGGCAGTGGGTTCGAGTCCCGCCGGGTGCGCCAAAGAAGAGAAGGGCCGAAAGGCCCTTCTCTTCTTTGGCAATATGAATTGAAGGGACTCGAAGACTTTCGCTTTCCGTCCGGTGGACGAAAAAGAAAGCGAAAGCGCGGGTTTTGACAAAAGGCGCGGAGGCGCAGCGCGGAGCGCAAGTCGAAGACGCATCTTTTGCAAAACGAGTCCCGCCGCGTCGTCGCGGGCTTCGCTGAGCTCGCGACGTTTTTTTATTTCATAAGAAAAACATCGCATCGCCATGCTTCGCCGCTCCTCCTTTCCGCAAGCGATCACGCTTGCTGCGGCTGCTCGGTTGTAAACGCCCTCGCAACGCCTCCGCGTCGCTACCAATCGCTTGCGGGCAACTCGTTTCTCGACAGTGGACTAATAGAAAGCGAAAGCCCGGGTTTTGACAAAAGGCGCGGAGGCGCAGCGCGAAAGAGCTGTTGCCAAAAACCTCGCCTCCATGATATAATCATCCCGAAAACAGGCTTTCCGAGGTGCAATATGAGTTTGCTTGAAGAATACTATAACAGCAGAGATGAAGACAGCCGTCTCATGTCGCAGCATGGTCGGGTCGAATACTTGACCACTATGAAATACGTCCACGAATGCCTTGCTCGTTTCACTTCTCCGCGCATACTGGAAGTCGGCGCAGGCACGGGCAGGTACAGCATTGCGCTTGCAAGGGAGGGGTACTCCGTAACGGCGGTCGAATTGGTGCCGCATAATCTGGAGGTGCTCAGATCAAAGCTGGATGGCAGCGAGCCTATCACGGCTATGCAGGGGAACGCTCTGGATCTTTCGGCGTTTCCGGACGGATCGTTTGATATTACGATGCTCTTGGGCCCCATGTACCACCTTTATACGGAGGAGGATAAGCTGCAAGCACTGTCCGAGGCGGTGCGCGTTACAAAGCCGGGCGGATACATACTTGTCGCGTACTGCATGAACGAACCGACGATAATCCAGTATGTGTTTATGGGAGATCATCTCAATGACGTCTTAAATACGAATTCCATGCTGACCGAAGATTGGCATTGTAAGAGCGAACCGAAAGAGATATTCGAACTTGTCAGAACGGAAGATATCGCGCGTCTTGATTCCAAGCTCCCTTTGGACAGGATAAAACTTGTTGCGACGGACGGAGCGGCTCATTATCTGAGCGGTTTGATCGACCAAATGGATCTCTATACATTTGAAAAATGGATGGAGTATCATTTCGCGACCTGTGAAAGGCAGGATCTGATAGGAGCTTCCAATCACACGCTCGATATACTTAAGGTGCGCGGATAAGTCCGCCGCGCCGCAGGAAGGCTCCTTCAAAAAAGACCGTTTACATTATCAACGCGCCTTTTGCCGTATACAAAGGGCGCTTTTTGAATGAAGTCCCATTCTCGGGGAAACGTTCTGCGCCACGGATCGGTTATCACCGTTTACATATTTACATGAAACACATTGCAAGATAATATTTTATTTTCAAAACCTGTTGACAAAGCGTTACGGCATATTTATAATTGCACGCGGTCAACATGACAGGATTACTCTAATGGAGGAAACAATATGAAAAAATCCGTAAAGGCTTTGATTATCATAGCCGTAATTCTTCTTTTCGCCGTCACGCTTTCGAGCGTCGCCATGGGCGTTCTCGCGTTTAGGAACACTCAGAAGATACAGAAGACGATCGACGAATCCCTCAACAAGGAGGAGGACGAAGTCCTTCGCGAGGACGACGTCTGCATTGCCGACACCTATTGGATAAGGTCCACGAAGCCCATCTCCGACGCGTACATCTCAGGCGATACTTCCGCTCTGGACGACCGTCAGAAGGAGACCCTCAAGATGGCTTCCGACATACTCGCTTCCATCACGACGGATGAAATGACTCCTTTCGAGAAGGAGAAGGCCGTCTACGAGTGGCTCACCACCAAGCTCAAATCCGATACCAGCATTCTGACCGTCATCCCCGAGACCGACGAAGAAGCTGACAATCCCTACGGCGTGCTCAAGTACCGCAACGCCGTCTGCGTTGGCTACGCCACCACTTTCAGGCTCTTCATGCATATGATGGGCATCGAGTGCATGGTCGTGCACGACAGCTCCCTCGGTCATTCCTGGGATCTTGTCAAGCTCGACGGCGAATGGTATCACACCGACTGCTATTTCGATTCCGATACCGGCTCCTATTACGGCTTCAACGTGACCGATCAGATCCTCGCTCAGGATCACAGCTGGAACCGCGCTTTCTTCCCGCACGCTACCGGCACCAAGTACAACTACGCCGTAATGCACGCGGTCGAGCTCGATGATATCTACGCCATTCCTCAGTACGTCAAGGATCAGATCGACGCGGGCGAGAAGTGCTTCTCCTGCAGGTTCAAGTCCGGCATCAAGGCCGAGGACGAACCCGCCGCGAAGCAGATGGTCGAATTCGTATCCGAAGCCGTAGGCTCCACGAGCGATGGCTATCTCCAGTACTACTGGAGCCTTGACGATCAGGGCAATTACGTCCTCAGCATGTTCCACAGCGTCAATAACGGCGAGCCCGACATCGAGCTTCCCGACGACGTCTATGAGAGGCTCAGGAACGCCGTTGAGGATGCGTTCGGTGACTTTGAGTATTACGACGAGCCATATTACAATGACTATACTTACGGAAGGATCTACGGCTGAACATATGAAGAAGCTCGTTACGATACTGCTTGCCGCGCTCATTGCGGCAGCTTCTCTTGTGGGATGCTCGGCCCCCAAAAAGGAGACCGTCAGCATGTATGACCTCTCGCAGGCCATGCTCTCGGCGCACGGCGATCCCGATTCGATGGCATACGCCAGCTCCTCCGACGCGGACCCCGCTGTAAAGCTCAGCTACGTTTCGGACGTCGATTATTCCAAGGTTGAGGCGTTCTTCATAAGCTACGCCAAGGACGGCAAGGGCAATTCCGATGAGATAGTCGTTATCGCCATGAAGGAGGAGGCCGACGCAGCGGAAGCCGCGGCTTCGCTTCAGGAGCATATCAAGAAGCGCATAAGCCTCTATTCCACTTACGATCCCATGCAGGTAACCGCCCTTGAAAAGGCGGAGATATTCACAGAAAGGCAGTACGCTGTGCTCGTCGTTGCGAAGAACAGCGAAGAGATAATCTCCGCATTCAATGATTTCGTAAAGTGATCAGAATATAAAAAAGCCCGTGAGAACGGGCTTTTTTTATTATTATTTTTATTTCCTTTCGGGAACCTTTGCGAGCACGGCCTCAGTCATAATGCGGATCTTTTCCATGACGGCCTCGGCGGCGTTTTCGACGGAGGCGTCCACGGTGAAGGACTTATCCCTTGCCACGAGCTCGACGCAGCCCCTTGCAAGCGTCTTGGGGCTGATTACAACACGAACGGGCGCGCTCAGAAGATCGGCGTCGGAGAACATGACGCCCGCGGAAACGGGACGGTCGTCGTAAAGCACCTCGGCTCCGGCCTTTTCAAGATCGGCATAGAGCTTATCGGCAGCTGCCTTAACGGTCTCGTCGTTGATGCGAAGGGCGCAGATCTCGACCTGCCAGGGAGCGATGGTGATGGGCCAGATGGGACCGTAATCATCGTGGTGCGCTTCGCAGACGGAGGCGATGAGGCGGCCGACGCCAATGCCGTAGCAGCCCATAATGGGGTTCCTGCGCTCGCCGGTCTCGCTGTCATAGGTCATGCCCATGGCCTCGGTGTAGCGCTTGCCGAGCTGGAATATGTTGCCGACCTCGATACCGCGGCGGACGGTGAGGGTATGCTTGCCGCAGACGGGGCAGATACCGCCCTCGACGGCCTTGGTGAGATCGATGAATTCGGTCCCCTCGGGCAGATCCCTTGCGGGGTTGAAGCCCTTGAGGTGGTATTCCTCCTTGTTGGCTCCGCAGACGAGGTTAGTCGCGCCGACGAGCGAACGGTCGAAGAGCACGGTCGCCTTGGCGTCGAGCCCGACGGGGCCGATGTTTCCGGCGGTGAGGTTCGCGTTCTCGATATCGACGGCGGGATGGATTTTCGCCTTGATGTAATTGGTGAGCTTGGTCTCGTTCAGCTCGCGGTCGCCGCGGCAGAATACGAGCACGTAGGAATCGTCCTCGTTGCGCTGATAGACGACGGCCTTGCAGGTCTTGTCCGCGGTAAGATGGAGCATGCCCGCGACCTCTTCGATCGTCTTGGCTTCGCCGGTAAATACCTCTTCAAGGGGAAGAAGCTCGGCGTCGGCGGTGTTCTCCGTGATGGCTTCGCAGGCTTCCATATTCGCCCTGAACCCGCACTCCGGGCAGATGACGATGGAATCCTCGCCGATATCGCAGAGGAGCATGAATTCGTGGCTGATCTTGCCGCCCATCATGCCGCTGTCGGACTTGACGGCGAGCACCTCGGGAACGCCGGCCCTCGCGTAGATGCGCTCATAGGCGCGGAACGCGCGATCGTAATACCTCTCCAGATCCTCCTGGGAGGTATGGAAGGAATAACCGTCCTTCATGGTGAACTCGCGCACTCTGATGAGACCGCCCCTTGCGCGGGGCTCGTCGCGGAACTTGGTCTGTATCTGATAGATCATGAAGGGGTACTTCTGATAAGTGCCGGCGACGTTCATGGCCATCTGGACGGCCGCCTCTTCGTGAGTCATGCCGAGCACCATATCGGCGCCGCTGCGGTCCTTGAACCTCAAAAGCTCCTGGCCGATGGACTCGAACCTGCCGGAGGACTGCCAAAGCGTAGCGGGCATAACGACGGGGAAGAGCACTTCCTGACCGTCGATGGCGTCCATCTCCTCGCGGAGGATGGCTTCGATCTTGTTCTGAATGCGCTTGGTGGGCGTGAACAGCGAATAGATGCCGTTGCCGACCTGCTTCATGTAGCCGCCGCGCGTCATGAGATTCTGGCTTTCGATATCGAAAGCGCGTTCCTTGAACCTTTCGCCGAGAATATTCCTGACCTTCATAGAAAACTCCTGATAGTACTTATTGGGCTTTTTGAGGAGCGGTATCGGCGCTTCGCCTCAAGCCCTGCAAATTCAAAGGAAATTATAAACAAATCCCCACCGAATGTCAATCGGTGGGGATGATATAATCTTTGGCTGTTATGATGCGGTGACTTCCTCGGCTGCGGCGTCTTCTTCCTTATCGGACGCGTCGCTTACGGGAGGGATATCGCGCTTCTGGATGAGGTAGATCGTCCTCATGAGCTCGGCGGGAGTCCTGTATTCGCCGGGAAGATCCTCAGGCTTGACCTCGGGCTTCGCCTCCTCGGCGGGCTCCGCCTCGGTATAGCGGGCTGCGGCGGGGGCGGGCTCGCTCTCCGCGGGCTCGGCGGCGGGTTCCTCGGGCTGTTCGGTCACGGCCTCGTCGGAAGCCTCCTCTTCGCCGTCTTCATTCTCGTCTTCTTCGTCGTCCTCTTCGCCTTCGCTCTTCTTGGGCTTTTTGCCCGCGTGCTCCATGCAGGGATCCTTGCAGTCCTCGCAGCTGCAATTGCACTTTTCGATATCGTGGCAGAGCTCCTCGGTCTGCTCCTCGTTATCCTCGATAACGGTCTTGAGCATATCCTTGAAGGTCTCGGTCTGAGCCGTCAGGTAATCGGTGGTCTTTTTCAGGAGCTCGTTCAGCTCGGCCATGACGTCCTTGCGCTTTTTGACCTCAAGCTGGGAGGCGATGATCGTGCGCTCGACGTAGATGTTCGCGTCCGTCCTGATGTTATCGGAATAGCTGTCCGCTTCCTTTTTCTGAGTCTCCATATAGTCGTCGGCCTCCTTACGGATATTGCCGGCGTCCTCATCGGCCTTCTTGATAATGCCGTCGGCCTTTTCGTTGGCCTCCTTGACGTGCTGTTCGGCTTCGTCGATGAGCTTGTCGTGCTGACGGTTGGCCTCGTCCTCTATGCGGCAGGCCGTCCTGTTCGCCTCGGTGAGCGCGCGGACGACGAGATTCTCCTGCTCCTTAAGACGGGACACCTCGGCCTCGAGCTCCTCGATGCGCTTCTTCATGCTCTCGTTTTCGGCGTTGCTCTTTTCAAGAAGCTGCGCAAGCTCTTTAGCTTTCTTACCAAACATTGTGAACCTCCTGTGTATTTGAAAAGTGTATCAGCTGTTTATTTCCGCGGGCACGGGGTAGCCCATATGCTCGTACGCTCCGGGAAGGAGCACGCGGCCTCTCGGCGTCCTCGCTATGAACCCGAGCTGTATAAGATACGGCTCGTAAACGTCCTCGATGGTGGTCGCATCCTCGCCCGTGGAGGCGGCGATGGTGTCAAGGCCCACGGGCCTGCCGCGGAACTTCACTATCATGGATTCCAGCATGCGCCGGTCGACGGCGTCGAGGCCGAGCTCGTCAATGCCGAGCATCTCGAGCCCGCTCATGGCGGTCGCGCAGTCGATCGTTCCGCTGCCCTTGACCTGAGCGTAATCGCGAACGCGCTTCAGGAGCCTGTTCGCCACTCGGGGCGTCCCGCGGGAACGGGAAGCTATCTCGAGCGCTCCGTCCTCCGTGATATCGACGTTCAGTATACCCGCGCTCCTCACGATGATCTCCTTCAGATCCTCGGGCGAATAGAGCTCGAGCTGTTCCTTTATGCCGAACCTGTCGCGAAGGGGGGAGGTCAGAAGGCCGAGCCTCGTCGTCGCTCCTACGAGCGTGAATTTCGGAAGCTCCATTCGTAAAGACCTTGCCGAGGGGCCCTTGCCGATGACTATATCGTAAGCGAAATCCTCCATGGCGGGATACAGGATCTCCTCAACGCTGGCGTTGAGCCTGTGTATCTCGTCGATGAAGAGGACGTCGCCCTCATTGACGTTGGATAAAATGGCGGCGAGATCGCGGCTGTGCGTGATGGCCGGGCCGCTTGTTACGGAGAGCTTGCCGCCCATCTCGTTTGATATGATGGAGGCGAGCGTCGTTTTGCCGAGGCCGGGAGGGCCGTAGAGCAGAACGTGATCCAAAGCCTCGCCTCTAAGCTTTGCGGCCTTAATGTATACGCCGATATGCTCCTTTACCGTTGACTGACCGATGTACTCGGAAAGGAAACGGGGACGGAGGCTGTATTCGATTTTAGCATCCTCTTCCTGAAAGGACGAGGAGATTATTCTTTCGTCAAAATCCATAGCTTATCGTTTTGAGATCTCCCTGAGTGCCAGTTTTATCATATCCTCGACCTTGTCGCAGTCGGGAAGGGAAGCGACTATCCTGCCCGCGGCGGCGCCGTCGTAGCCGAGAGAAACGAGCGCGGCGATGGCCTCGGTGCGCATGGGGGCGGAGGCTTCTGCCTGAGCGATCCCGGCGACGGAGACGCTGTCCGCGGCGTCGACCTTCTCCTTGAGCTCGAGTATGACGCGCGACGCGGTCTTTCTGCCCATGCCCTGCACCCTGTCGAATGCGGCGACGTTATCCGTCATTACGGCAAGCGAAATGTCGGAAGGAGTCAGCACCGAAAGCACGTTGAGCGCAACCTTCGGCCCGATCCTCGATACGCCTATGAGCTTGCGGAACATCTCCTTTTCGTAGGTGGTCGCAAACCCGTAAAGGGCCACCGCGTCCTGCGCGATATGAAAATGGGTGTACAGCTTCGCCTCCTGGCCAATGAGCAGGCCCTTCAGCGTGAGCGAACTGCAGAAAAGCTCGAAGCCTATTCCGTTTGCTTCTATTATCGCGCGGTCGGGGAAGACCTCGCATACCGTTCCTCTGATGTGTGCGTACATTATTTTATCCTGTATTCCTCAAGTGTGGGTCCTACCGCGCTCGCATGGCAGATCGCGGCGCCGAGAGCGTCGGCCGCGTCGTCGGGCTTGGGAACGGTATTCAGCTTCAGCAGCAGCTTTACCATTGTCTGCACCTGGAGCTTGTCCGCGTGTCCGTCGCCCGTGACGCTCAGCTTTATCTGCATGGGCGTGTATTCGTAAAGAGGCAGACCGGCCTGCTGAGCCGCCAGAAGCGCGACGCCCCTGCCGGCGGCGACCTGGATGGCCGTCTTTGCGTTGTGATAGAAGAAGAGCTCCTCGAACGCGATATGATCGGGCTTGTATCTTTCGATAAGCATCGTCATGCCGCGGTGAAGCACCTCGAGCCTTTCCGGGAAGGTCTTATCCGATTTGGTCTCGATAACGCCGTAATCGAGCACGGTGAAAACGCCGCGGTCGAACTTTAAGAGACCGTAGCCCAGTATCGCGTATCCGGGATCGATTCCGAGTATTATCATTGTATTCCTTCCTGACGGATTTACCCTTCCTATCTTAACATGAAAACCGATAATTTACAAGCATATTGATAAAACTAAATCATATCCCGAATACAAGGAGGAATACGCTTTGATACTTTTGATCGCGGCGTCGGCTTTGCTTTCGCTCATAGCGTTTTTTCTGATCGTTCCGAAAAAGACGAAGCTCGAAGCCTCTGTAAAGACTGTCGGAACCGAGATAGGATTGACCTTCTTTCCTTTCTTCGGCCTGATCGGCGTTACGCTGAGATACTCGATCGGATTCAAACCGGGAACGGGATTCTTTATGATCGGCCCCAAGGGCGAAAGCAAGCCATTGAAGGCTCCGAAAAGGAGCGAGACGCCTCACGTTTTTAAGGCGCTGAAGGCAAAAAGCATAAGCGTAAACGCCGAGGTCGGGCTGGATTCGAGACCGGATCTTTCGGTGCTGGCTGCGGGGAGCCTTGAGACCATACTCGATATGGCGCTGCTCGCCTTTTTGAAGATACCTCCCGAAGTATCGATACGCCCGTATTTCGGCGGAGACCGCTTCGAGCTTCTTATCGACGGAATAATGAAACTCAATGTGGGGAAACTTATCGTAGAGATCATCAAAACCAAAAGGAGAAAGAAAAATGAGTCATCCGATAGAAAACATAATGCAGTCCTCGATGGAGCACATCAAGAAGCTTGCAGACGTTAACACGGTAATAGGCACGCCCCTTATGGCGGACGACAGCACCATGATACTGCCCGTATCGAGAGTGAGCCTCGGAATGCTGGTGGGAGGCGGCGAATACCTAATGGCGCAGAGCGGGAAGCGCAGTTCGGTCGAGATAAACGTCGACGGCAATTATCCCTTCATCGGCGCGTCGACGGTCGGCATGAGCCTTACTCCGCTCGCGTTCCTCTCCGTTCAGAACGGCACGGTTCGCGTGCTTCAGGCCAAGCAGGAATGTCCCTCCGACAGGCTGATCGACATTATCCCGCAGATGATTGAGACCGCCGAAAGGCTGATAAGGGAATACATGGGCGACAGCGGATGCGAATGCGAAAAGAAGAAGGCCGAGGAAACGAAGAACGGCAATAAGGGCAGGGTGGAGATCCGCCTCGGCGAAAACGGGAACGAAAACAGGGAGCAGTAACGATTTATGAACAGATGGTGGATAAAGGCCGCCGCCGTACTCATGGCAATGTTCGGCGCGGCGATGACGGCCCTTGCTCCCAAGGCAAAGGTGACTTTCCCCACTATGGCCTCCGCGATGGCGCTGATCGAGGCGGAAAGCGGGAAAGTGCTGTATTCGCAGGCGGCCGATATGCCCCTTCCCATGGCGAGCACCACCAAGATAATGACGGCGCTCGTCGTGCTTGAAAACTGTGATATGGACGAGGAAGTAAAGATACCTGCCGAGGCAGTCGGCACGGAGGGCTCGTCCATTTATCTTAAGGAGGGGGAGAGCATGAGCGTGAAGGATCTTCTGTACGGGCTCATGCTCTCCTCGGGCAACGACGCGGCGGTGGCGCTCGCGGTGCATACCGCGGGCTCCGTCGAGGCGTTCGTCGGAATGATGAACGGGCGCGCGCTTGCCATGGGGCTTGAGAAAACGCGGTTCGTCACACCGAACGGGCTTCATTCCGACGGTCACTGCACGACGGCGCTCGAGCTCTGCATGACGGCGAGGGAAGCGCTTGCGAACGAGCATTTCCGCGAGATAGTATCGACGAAATACTACCGTACAGAAACGGGGAGCGTTCCGCGCACGTTCAAGAACAAGAACAGCCTCCTTTGGAATTACGACGGCGCGTTCGGAGTCAAGACCGGCTACACCATGGCCGCAGGACGCTGCCTCGTTTTCGGAGCCGAGCGGGACGGTATGACGGTTATCGGAGCGGTCCTTAACTGCAGGCCGATGTTCGAGACCGCCGCGAAGCTGATGGATCTCGCCTTCGAAAACTACGTCAAGGAGACCGTCGTAAGAGAAGGCGACCCGATAGGCACTGCAATTATTGAAAACGGCGAAGATGCCCTCTTGGAAGTTGCGGCAAAAGATAGTATAATAGACGTGCTGGAGAATGCCGAAAAGCGCACTTACACTATCGAGACCGAGCTTTACGAGGGCCTCAGGGCGCCGATCAGGGCGGGGGACGAGATAGGCTCGCTCACCGTAAAATGCGGCGAGGAGACCGTGGGCGCGACCAAGCTCGTTGCCGTGAATTCGATCGCGGAGCGCGGATTCGATCACTGGTGGAGGCTTCTTATTTCGGCGTTCGCGGCGTAATAAGCGAACGGAGCCATGGGAATTGAGACTTCAGAAATACCTTGCAGACGCGGGTATCGCCTCCCGCAGAAAATGCGAGGAGCTAATAAAAGAGGGAAGGGTTAAGGTCAACGGCCTTACCGCAGAAATAGGCGCCACCGTCGGCGAGGGCGACGCCGTTTTCCTTGACGGCAAAAAGGTCGAAGCCGCGGCCGAGAAGGTCGTTTACGCATTCTATAAGCCGAAGAACGTCATCTGCACCTCCGCCGAGGATGAGGACAGGGTTAAGGTCCTCGACTATTTCAGGGACGAGGGGCAGAGGCTCTATACCGTCGGGCGCTTGGACTATGATTCCGAGGGCCTGATTTTCGTTACCAACGACGGCGACCTTGCGGAGAGGCTCACGCATCCCCGCTATATGAAGTCCAAGACCTACCGCGTGCTCTGCTCAGGGCAGGTGTCGAGGCAGGACGAGAGGACGCTCAAAAACGGCGTCATGCTGGAGGACGGCATGACGGCTCCCGCCGCGGTGCGGGTGCTTAAAAGCGGCAGGGAGAGGAGCGAAATACTGATCTCCATCCACGAGGGCCGCAACCGCCAGGTCAGGCGAATGATGGCGGCGATCGGGCACGACACCATTAAGCTCTGCCGCATCGCGATAGGCGACGTGGAGCTCGGCTCCATGAAGCCGGGGGAGAAGCGCCTTCTGACAAAGGAAGAGATCGACAGCTTTTCCAAGAACGATTGAGCCCGCGGCGGCGTATTCAACGAAAAAATATATTCGACAAAACGCTGTTTTTGAGGCAGGAGAAAAGATATAAGCGTCGAATTATGGAAATTGGGAAGGATTGAGGCAGGGCATTTTCTGCCGCGATCTTGTCATATAACCAGGAGGGTCCGTAATGCTTAAAGAATCATTAACGGTATTGGGAATCGGCTTTTCGGTGGTATTCATCGGACTGCTCTGCCTTATTGGGATCATCTATCTGATGAGCTTTATCGTCAGCCTTGTCAGGCAGGAAGGCAAGCACGCGAAGAGGAACGAAGAGCATCCGCATCTTCTTGACGACGATCTCGATCTCGTCGCGCCCGTATCTTATAGGACGGGCGGACTTCCCGCTTCCGGCGAGAAGCGCCGCGAGACCGTAGCCGCCGTTTCCGCCGCCATCGCGGAGTATCTGGGCGAGGACGTCTCGGGTATCAAGATCCATTCCATTAGGCGCGTCGGCGCTGAAAACGAAGCCGCAGCCCCCGCGGACAGGCGGGAGCTCGTCGCCGTCATCTCCGCCGCGATAGCGACCGAGCTCGGCACGGACGTTTCCGGCATCCGCATCCATTCCATACGAAAAGTTGCCTGAGCTTTCTCTCGGGCGTCTTATTATATTAAAAAGTGAAAAATCGGCGAAAGCCGTTTCGGAGGTCAATATGCGTAAATTTCTGGTCAATGTAAACGGTACCTCTTACGAAGTAGAGGTCGAGGAACTCAAGGGCGACGTCAAACCCGCCGCTGCCGCTCCCAAAGCTCCCGAAGCTCCCGCTCCCGCCGCCCCCAAGGCCGCAGGCGCCGCAGAGACCATTTCCGCACCCATGCCCGGCACCATTGTCGGCATCAACGTCAAGGTCGGCGACAGCTTCAAGCGCGGACAAGTCCTGCTCGTGCTCGAGGCCATGAAGATGGAGAACGAGATACTCGCTCCCCGCGACGGCCGCGTCGTCAACATCAACACTCAGAAGGGTTCCAGCGTAAACTCCGGAGACGTTCTCATTGCTTTTGAATAAGCATCTTGTAAGACATGGAATCTATCATCTCATTCTTAAAAGAATCGGGCTTCTACCGGCTCTTTACGTCGGGTGATACCGCTTGGTGGGCAACGCTCGTTATGATCGGCGTGGCCTGCCTGCTGCTGTATCTCGCGATCGTCAAGAAGTTCGAGCCCATGCTGCTGCTGCCTATCGCGTTCGGAATGCTGCTCAGCAACCTTCCCGGCGCGGGGATGTATCATCCCGATCTTTTCGCGGGCGGCCACGTGGCGTGGGAGGGCTTCTCCGAGTCGGCCGGTCTGATCGATTACCTGTATCTGGGAGTCAAGCTCGGCATTTACCCCTGCCTGATATTCCTGGGCGTCGGCGCTATGACGGATTTCGGTCCCCTCATCGCCAACCCCAAGAGCCTGCTCCTCGGCGCTGCCGCGCAGTTCGGCATATTCGTCGCGTTCATCGGCGCTAAGCTTCTGGGCTTTACCGACGGCGTCGCCGCCTCCATCGGCATCATCGGCGGCGCGGACGGCCCCACGGCGATATTCGTCACCTCGAAGCTCGCCCCCGAGTATCTGGGCTCCATCGCTATCGCGGCTTACTCCTATATGGCGCTCGTTCCTTTGATCCAGCCTCCCGTCATGAAGCTCCTGACGACGAGGAAGGAACGCCAGATCGTAATGCAGCAGCTTCGTCCCGTCTCCAAGACGGAGAAGATAGTCTTCCCGATAGTAGTCACCATATTCACCGCGCTCCTCGTGCCCTCCGCGGCAAGCCTCGTTGGCATGCTCATGCTGGGCAATCTTCTGAGGGAGAGCGGCGTGGTCGACAGGCTCGGCAAGACCGCGCAGAACGAGCTTATGAATATCGTCACGATATTCCTCGGCATCAGCGTCGGCGCTACCGCTACCGCAAAGATGTTCCTCAGGCTCGATACCCTCGGCATTTTCGCAATGGGCATCAGCGCGTTCATATTCGGCACGGCGGGCGGCCTGCTTCTCGGCAAGCTCATGTGCTGGCTTACGAAGGGCAAGATCAATCCCCTCATCGGCTCTGCGGGCGTTTCCGCCGTTCCCATGGCGGCGAGGGTCTCCCAGGTCGTCGGGCAGAAGGAGAACCCCTCGAACTTCCTGCTCATGCACGCAATGGGCCCCAACGTCGCGGGTGTTATAGGCTCCGCGATAGCCGCGGGCGTATTCCTTGCTTTGTTCAGTTGAGAAAGGATCTGTTGATATGGCAAAATTACTGATCACCGATACCATACTGCGCGACGCGCATCAGTCCCAGGCGGCCACCCGAATGAGGGTGGAGGATATGCTCCCCGCCTGCGAGATACTCGACAGCATCGGCTACTGGTCCCTTGAGTGCTGGGGCGGCGCCACGTTCGACGCATGCCTCCGCTTCCTCAACGAGGATCCTTGGGAGAGGCTTCGCACGCTCAGAAAGGCGCTTCCCCATACGAAGCTGCAGATGCTCTTCAGGGGCCAGAACATTCTGGGTTATAAGCACTACGCCGACGACGTTGTAGAGCAGTTCTGCCGCAAGGCCATCGAGAACGGCATCGACGTCATAAGGATATTCGATGCGCTGAACGACGTCAGGAACCTCGAAGCCGCCATCAAGTACACCAAGAAGTACGGCGGCTGGTGCGAGCCCGCTCTCAGCTACACGATAAGCCCCGTCCATTCCGAGGATTATTTCGTAAAGCTCGCCAAGGAGCTCGTACAGATGGGCGCCGACTCCATCTGCATAAAGGATATGGCGAACCTGCTCCTGCCTTACTCCGCATATTCCCTCGTCAAGAGGCTGAAGGCCGAGGTGGACGTTCCCATCCATCTGCATACGCATAACACGACCGGCACCGGCGATATGACGATACTCAAGGCCGTCGAAGCGGGCGTCGATATAGTCGACACCGCGCTTTCGCCCCTCGGCAACGGCACCAGCCAGCCCGCGACCGAGCCCCTCGTGGCGACACTCAAGGGGACCGAGCGCGATACCGGTCTCGATCTCAACAAGATGGCCGAGGCCGCGAAGCATTTCAGGAACGTCGCGAACAAGCTCAAGAAGGAAGGCATACTCGATCCCAAGGTGCTCTCCGTCGATACCAACACGCTGATGTATCAGGTCCCAGGCGGAATGCTCTCGAACCTCATTTCTCAGCTCAAGCAGGCCAACGCCGAGGATAAGTATTACGACGTTCTCGCCGAGATACCCAGGGTCCGCAAGGACTTCGGCTATCCGCCCCTCGTAACTCCCACGAGCCAGATCGTAGGCTCCCAGGCGGTGCTCAACGTCATTTCCGGCGAGCGCTACAAGATGTTCACCAAGGAATCCAAGGGCCTGCTTGCCGGCGAATACGGCAAGCTCCCCGGCGAGGTGAACGAGGAAGTCAGGGCGAAGGCCCTCGGCGAAAACGGCAAGGTCATCACCTGCCGCCCCGCCGATCTTCTGGAGCCCGAGCTTGAGAAATACACCGAGGATCTGAAGGGTATCGCAAGGTGCGAAGAGGACGTTTTGAGTTACGCGCTCTTCCCCCAGGTGGCGATGAAGTTCTTCGAGAACAGGGACAAGAAGCCCGAGGCCGAGCAGCCCAAAGCCGAACCTCTAAAGACCGCGGAGCCCGCAAAGGCCGAGCCCGTTTCGGATAACGGCGTAAGGATGCTCTACGTCGAGGATCTCACCGAAAAGATCTGATGAAAACTGATGATCAACGCCCCGCTTTTTGCGGGGCGTTTTCCGATTTCGGGATTGAAGGAAGCGGCATTATTTGATATAATAAAAATTCAGAACAAGAAACGGACGGAAACCTATGAGGATCCTATTGACAAATGACGACGGCATAAGAGCCGAGGGCATATACGAACTCGCGCTCGCTTTGAAGAAAGCGGGGCACGAGCTCCTTATCGGCGCGCCGGCCGAGAACCAGAGCTGCGTCAGCCACGGGCTTACCCTTCGCAAGCTCCTCTATGCGGACAAGGTCACGCTTGACGGCCTTGAGGACGTGCCGACTTTCGCGATCTCCGGCACTCCCGCGGACTGCGTAAGGCTCAGCGTGGGCAATCTCGGATCGAAGCCGGACGTTATAATCTCAGGCATAAACCACGCCCCGAATCTCGGCTCCGACGCGGTTTATTCCGGCACGGTTTCTGCCGCGATAGAGGGATACATGATAGGCATACCGTCCATCGCTGTTTCCAAGGATAAATTCGACGCCGAATACATGGACGAGGCCGCCGCGTTCTTTACCGATATGCTTCCCGATCTAATGCGCTTCTTCGACGACGGAGAGGGAATGCTCAGCGTCAACGTTCCCTCGACAAGGCGGAGCGAGTATAAGGGCGTCAGAGTTGCGGGCATAGCCCTGCAGACCTATTCCCTAACCTATGCCGAAGAGCTGCAGGATGACGGCAGGATCGCATACAGGGTCAAGAGCGAGAAGCTGACCGAATGCGGCGAGGACGACGATACGGATGAGAAGATGATGCGTTTGGGTTTCGTCGTAGTAACGCCTTTGACCTATGATATCACGGAGCTCAAGCGCTTCGGCAAGGCAAAGGCCATGTTCGAGAGGGATTTCGCATGAAGAGGATAGCTGTCATCGGCGCGGGCCCCGCGGGGCTGATCGCCGCGGCTTTTGCCAAAACTCCCGATACGGAAGTGATACTGTTCGACCGAAACGAAAAGGTCGGCAAAAAGCTGTACCTTACCGGAAAGGGCAGATGCAACATAACGAACGCCGCCGAAAAGGACGAGTTCATGCGGAACATACCGCGCAATCCCCGCTTTTTATACAGCGCGTTCGGCGGTTTTTTCAACAACGATATAATCGACCTGATCGAATCAAACGGCGTCCCCACCAAGGTGGAAAGGGGAGGCAGAGTATTCCCAGAAAGCGATAAATCGAGCGACGTGATAAAGGCCCTGAACAACAACGCCAAAAACAAGGGCGTCGTTATAAGGCTCGATACCAGGGTAAAGGCCGTTGAAAAGGACGAAAACGGATTCACTGTCTCATTCTTCGGAAAGCCCGGGGAACGGTTCGACGCCGTGATAGTCGCGACGGGCGGCCTCAGCTACCCGTCGACCGGCTCCACCGGGGACGGATATTCCTTCGCGGAGGCCTTCGGGCATACCGTTGCGAAGCGCGTTCCTTCGCTCGTCTCGCTCGCTACGGAGGAGACCTGGGCGGGCGAGCTTGCGGGCCTGTCTCTGAAGAACGTAACGCTGACCGCCTTTAAGGGAAAAAACAAGGTCTATTCGGAGCTCGGCGAGATGCTCTTCACGCATACCGGCGTCAGCGGCCCACTGGTGCTAAGCGCCAGCGCGAGGATCGCCGACGAGCCCGAGGGAGCCAGGCTCTTCATAGATATGAAGCCCGCGCTCGACGAGCAGACGCTCGAAGCGAGGATACTGCGCGATCTCGAGCAGAACAAGCACAAGCAGATGAAGAATGCGATACTCGGTCTTCTGCCTTCGAGGATGGTTCCGATAGCGCTCGATTTAGCGGGAATAGATCCCGAAAAGACCACGGACACGTTTACGAAAGCCGAAAGGCGAAGGCTCACGGCGACATTGAAGGCGATACCGCTTACCGTGAAAAAAGCGTCCTCTATGGAGGAGGCGATCATAACGAGAGGCGGCGTCAGCATAAGGGAGATCGATCCCAAAACGATGGGATCGAAGCTCGTACCGGGACTGTATTTTGCGGGCGAGGTGCTGGACGTCGACGCCTATACCGGCGGATTCAATCTGCAGATAGCATATTCCACCGGCGCTGCTGCCGGCAGGGCCGCTGCTGATATCACAAACGACGAATGGAGGTAGTTTTATGAAAAGAGTTTATTCGATAGCGATCGACGGCCCCGCGGGAGCGGGCAAGAGCACCGTTGCAAAGGGCGTCGCCGAAAGGCTCGGCATAGTCTACGTCGATACGGGCGCGATGTACCGCGCGATCGGCCTCAAGACCTTGAGGCTCGGCATCCCCTCGGATGACGAGAAGGCGGTAGAGCCGATACTCGATTCCACCTCCGTAACGATAGAATTCAAGGACGGCGCACAGCATATCTTCCTCGACGGAGAGGACGTCACCGGCCTCATCAGGACGCAGGACGTCTCCAACGCCGCGTCGAAGGTCAGCGCGATACCCGCCGTCAGGTATAAGCTCGTCGAGCTCCAGAGGAAGCTCGCGGAGGGCACGTCCCTCGCGATGGACGGCAGGGATATAGGCAATTACGTCCTGCCTAACGCTGAGTACAAGTTTTTCGTTACCGCCTCTCCCGAGCAGCGCGCTTCAAGAAGATACAGGGAGCTAAAGGAAAAGGGCCGCCTCAACGGCATGACTTTCAACGAGCTCTATCTTGAAATGGTCGAGCGGGACAGGCGCGATTCGGGGAGGGAGTGCATGCCCCTCAAGAAGGCGCCCGACGCGGTCCTCGTCGATACGACGTATCTTACGATCGAGGAGTCGATACAGGCGGTGCTTCGCTATATCGTTTAACGAAACGGAGAGAGGAAAATGCTTTACCTTTTCATCTACTTGTTCAAGCCGCTGATATACCTCGTTTTCCGGCCCAAGGTTTACGGGAACAAAAAGGCTTTGCGCACCAAGGGCAAGGTCATATTCATATGCAACCATATCCATATGCTGGATCCGATCTTGATCGCTCTCGTTTCGCCGAGGATCGTCCATTTCATGGCGAAGAAGGAGCTGTTCAAATCCAAGCTCGGCAACCTGTTTTTCAAGCTGTCGTATGTATTCCCGGTGGACAGGGGCACTGCGGATCTCAAATCCCTGAAACAGGCGCTTGCTTTGCTCGATAAGGGCAAGGCGTTCGGCATTTTCCCCGAAGGCCGCCGCATGGTTGCCGACAGGATGGACGAATTCGAGCTCGGCACTTCGTTCATCGCGATGCGCTCTGGCGCGCCGGTGGTGCCGATCTATATCGCAAACGACGCTTACAGATCGTTCCGCTTCCGCATGATCGTCGGCGAGCCCATCTACGCCGCCGATTCCGCAATGAACGTATCGAGGCGCGAGAACGAGGTCATATTCATGCAGCGCATGAGGAACGAGATGAACTCTCTTAAGAGGGAGCTTGAGGAGAAATGCAGCTGAGACTTGCAAAAAACATGGGCTTCTGTTTCGGCGTAAGGAGGGCGGTCAACATCGCCGAAGACGCCGCGAAGGAGCGGGGCAAGGTCTATACCCTGGGTGAACTCATCCACAACAGGGACGTTGTTGACGAGCTTTCGAACAAGGGGATAATCCCGATCGACGATCTTTCGGAGCTCCCCGAGGGCGGAACGCTTATAATCAGGTCGCACGGCGTATCCCCTTCGATAATAAACGAATGCCGCGAGCGGGGGATAGAGTACATAGACTGCACCTGCCCGTTCGTGATGAAGATACACGATATCGTTTCCGAAGAGTACCTAAACGGAAGCGTGATCGTTATATCGGGCGATCCGAAGCACCCGGAGGTCATTGGCATCAACGGCTGCTGCGATGATAAGGCATATTTCGTTAAAAATCCGGAGGATGTCGAGGCCCTTTCGGGATCGATCCCCCCGCAGGAGAAGATATGCCTCGTTTCGCAGACCACGTTCGATCTTGCCGCGTTCAGAAGGATAGAGGCGGTTTTCAGGGAGCTTTTCAAAAACGGACGGGTGTTCAATACCGTATGCAGCACCACCGAGATCCGCCAGAAGGAGGCGGAGGAACTGAGCTCCGTCTGCGACGTTATGTTTGTTTTGGGGGATAAGCACAGTTCCAACACTCAAAAACTGGCCGAAATTTGCAAAAATCGGTGCAAAATAGTCAAAAGAATTGCAAATATAAATGATTTTCCTATTGATATTTCCAAGATAAATGGTATAATACTAGGAGTTGTTGCCGGTGCATCGACACCGGATTCGCTGATTAGGGAGGTTATTACAAGAATGAGCGAACTGGATAAGGCTAGTGTAGATACCTGTACAGCCGAAAACACTGAGACCGTGGCCGAAGAGGTCACTGAAACCGCAGCGCCCGTTGCGGCCGCTGCTGAAGAGCCCGTCGTTGAAGAGGGCGAAACCACCTTTGAGGAGGCTTTCGAAAAGACGCTGGTACGCATCCGTAATGGTCAGATACTTACCGGTTCCGTCGTTCAGATCGTCGATGGAGAGGTTTGTGTTAACATTGGATACAAGTCCGACGGCTTTATTCCCCGTGACGAGTTTTCCAGCGATCCCGATGTTGACCCTGCTTCCGTAGTTTCCGTAGGCGATACGATCGAGGTCGAGGTTCTCAAGGTCAACGACGGTGAAGGCAACGTCCTGCTCTCCCGCAAGAACGTCGAGAGCAAGAAGGTATGGGAGCAGTTCTCTACCGATGCTGAGTCCGAGGGTAAGATCGTCGAGGCTATCGGTAAGGAAGTCGTTAAGGGCGGTCTGATCGCTGATATAAACGGCATCAGGGCATTCATCCCCGCATCCCAGGTCTCCACCAAGTACATCGAGAAGCTTGACGAGTTCGTCGGTCAGCCGATGAACGTCAAGATCATCGAAGTCGACAAGCAGCGCAAGCGCGTTGTCGCATCCCGCAAGGCTGTCCTCATTGCCGAGGCAGAAGAGGCCAAGCGCCAGAAGTGGGCGCAGCTTGAAGTCGGCTCCAAGGTCAAGGGCGTTGTACGCCGCCTTACCGATTTCGGCGCTTTCGTAGACATCGGCGGTATCGACGGTCTCGTTCATGTGACCGACGCCGCTTGGGGTCGTGTAAAGCACGTCAACGAGGTCCTCAAGGTCGGTCAGGAGATCGAGGTCCTCATACTGAACGTTGATGCTGAGAAGCAGAGGATCTCCCTCGGCTACAAGCAGCTTCAGCCCAAGCCCTGGACCATGGCCGGTGAGAAGTATCCCGTCGGTTCCATCGTAGAGGGCAAGGTCGTCCGCATCGTGACCTTCGGCGCTTTCGTCGCCCTTGAGCCCACGATCGACGGTCTCATCCACATTTCCCAGGTCGGTCCCAGGCGCGTGACCAAGGTCGAAGACGAGCTCAAGGTCGGCGACATTGTTCGCTGCAAGGTCCTCGAGGTCAACCCCGAGCAGCGCCGCATCAGCCTCAGCCGCAAGGAAGTCATCCTTGAGGAGAACCCCGAGATCGCTGAGGAGATCGCCAAGGAAAAGCAGGAGCGCGAGCGTGAGCGTGCCGAGCGTGCCGAGAGGCGTGCTCAGGAGGAGCAGAACCGCCAGCAGCAGGCTCAGCAGCGTGAGGAGAAGCGCCGCGAGCGCAGCGAGCAGCGTCCCGAGAGGCGCCGTCGTGAGGACGCCGATTATGAGCTTCCTCCCGTACAGAGCTCCACGACTTCTCTCGCCAATCTGTTCGGTGACCTTTCTTCCATCGCCACCGAGGAAGAGAACAACTGAGCAAACTGAATCAAAAATGATAAACGGGTCCTTCGGGGCCCGTTTGTTATTACAAAAAACCCCGCCTTTCAGCGGGGTTTGATCATGTTGTTCTTTATTTTTCGGAGGGCACGAACTTGGCCTTGATGGTCGCGGTGTCGGTCTCAACTGCGTATTCCGTCTTCCACTGCTCCTCAAGCTCCGCGCTGAGGTCCTTCAGGCGGTTGGTCTTGACGGCGGAGACCCAGCTCTTCCAAACCTCGTCGCCGACGGTGTAATCGACGTTTCCGGTCTTGTATTCCTTGTTGACGATAAGATAATGTACGCCGAACTCGGAACTGAACTTGACCACCTTGGTTCCGTCAAGAAGAGTGAAGTATGTCAGCTCGGGGATATAGGGCTGCGCGGAGGAATCGGGATCGACGTCGATTGTCCATTCGCCTTCGTGCAGGTTCATGGCGGCGTAGACGAAACCGTCGTAGTAATCGTCGAGCAGATCCGCATGGATGAGGTATCCGTTCTTTGCGAAGGCGCCTTCCTCCATGCCGGGATCGTCGCCGTATTCCGAAACGAGCTCCATGAACGCGGCAAAATCGGCGGTGTTCGGGAGCGCCGCCTCGATCTTGGCCTCGTCCTCGGCGCAGCTTTCCTTGTCGTAGGTCTCGGAGCCGTCATCGTCGGTATCGACAGTATAAGCGAGATAGATGTGATTGACGGAGAAGCAGTCCTTGATGAAGCAGACGGGGGAAGGCCCCTGCCCGGAGCAATAACCCATGTAGATCTGATTGAAGTCGGACATGGTCATCGCGCTCTCGGCTTCGGCTTCGTCCTCAATGTATTTATTTACGTCCTCGTCGCTTACCGTTATGCCGTTCTCAAGCTCGTCAAAGTATTTGCCGATTATCCTGTAATAACGCATATTTCCTTTGGCGAGCCTTGTAAAGGATTCGTAATCGAGGCCGTCGGCTTCAAGATCCTTGCTGAGGAGCTTTATGGCTTCCTCGGTCTTGTTTTCGACTTCGTCTCCGAGCCCTTCGGAATACCTTGCGATGAGCGAGTCGAGCTGGGCGTTGTACTCCTCTTCAAGCTCGGCTTCCTCCTCCGCGTTGAGCTCCGTGCCCGCGTCGATGGCCGCGTTGACCGCGCGCATGAAGGACGAGACCTCTTCGATAACGGAATCGCAGTACTGATCGGCGCTCATAAGGCCGTACATATAGTACTGAAGGTACTTGCCGTTATAGTAGGACTGGCCGAAATCGAAGAGCGTGATATCGATATGCTTCGAGGTCATAACGATGGTGTTGCCGTCGAAAACAACGGCCTCCGTCGGGGCAGCCGTGTCTGCGGGCATGGGCTCTGCGGATGCTTTTTCGGTATCGTCGGGAACGTTCACGCTGCCGTTGAGCCTGCACCCGCCGAATACGGAGATAATGAGCATTATGCAGATAACGGCGGCTAATGCCGGATGGAAACATTTTATTTTCATTTGATGAAGCATGCTCCTTTTGGATTTATACTCCCCATTATACCAAAGCTTTGTGTCAATTCAAGTATTTTGTTTGGCAGCCGTTTTTCATTTATGTTGAAAGGGCAGCTTTTTTGTAGTATAATAAAATGAATATTTGTGTACGGAGGTTCGAATGGAACCCAAATTTGTCGATCAGAAAACCATAGACGAATCGTATGCGGCGATAGAGCGTCTTCGCGAAAGGCTGATGGGCGCGCATCCCCGTTACTTTATCGAGACCTACGGCTGCCAGATGAACGAGCATGATTCCGAAAAGATCGCAGGTATGCTCGAGGCGATAGGCTTCGTCGGTACGGACGAGAAGTCCTCAGCCGATCTTATACTCTTCAACACCTGCTGTATCAGGGATCACGCCGAGAAGAGGACTTTCGGCAACGTAGGCTTCATCAAGGAGCTGAAGGAAGCCAATCCCGCCCTTATCACCGCCGTCTGCGGATGCATGATGCAGCAGAAGGAGGTCGCCAAAAGGCTTGCCGCGAGGTTCCCGTTCGTCGATATGATATTCGGAACGAACGAGCTCCACGTTTTCCCGCAGATGCTTGAAAAGGTCATGAACGGCGGCCGCGTTTTCGAGATAAAGGATATCGAAGGCGAGATAGCGGAGGGCCTTCCCATAAAGCGGAACGAGGGCTTCTCGACGTTCGTCAACATCATGTACGGCTGCAACAATTTCTGCTCGTACTGCATAGTGCCGTACGTCCGCGGCCGCGAACGCTCGAGAAGAGCCGAGGACATCATCGGCGAAGTCCGCTGCGTAGTCTCCCAGGGCTTCACTGAGGTCACGCTTTTAGGGCAGAACGTCAACTCGTATAACGATAACGGGACGAGGTTCCCGGAGCTTTTGAGGCGCGTCAACGAGGTCGAGGGATTAAAGAGGCTGAGGTTCATGACTTCGCATCCGAAGGATCTCTCCCATGAACTTGTGATGGCGATGGCCGAATGCAGCAAGGTCTGCGAGCATATCCATCTGCCGGTTCAATCCGGAAGCAACCGCATACTGCAGCTCATGAACAGGCGTTATACCAGGGAAAAGTATCTCGATCTCGTCCGCGATCTGCGTGAGAACGTGAAGGGCATAGAGATAACGACCGATATAATCGTCGGCTTCCCGACGGAGACGGAAGAGGATCTTGAGGATACGCTCTCCCTTGTGAGGGAGGTCGGATTCTCCGCGGCGTATTCGTTTGCTTATTCCGTCAGGGAGGGCACGAAGGCCGCCGTTATGGAGGGGCAGATCCCAGAGAGCGTCAAAAAGGAGCGCCTTGCCAGGCTGAACTCCGTGATAATGGAGTCGGTAAACGGCGCGAACGACAAATACATCGGCCGCGAGGGCGAGATACTTATCGAGGGGCGCGATATGCGCGGCGAGCCGATGATGTTCGGCAAGCTCGGCAGCCTGAAGATGGTCTACGTCAAGGGCGACGAAAGCATGATAGGCAATTACTATAAAGTGAGGATAACGGGAACGAGGTTCAACTCCCTCGTCGGAGAATTGATCGACTGAGAAACGGGTGGTAATATGGCTTCTTTGACGCCGATGATGCAGCAATATCTTGAGCTTAAGGAAAAGTACAGCGATTGTTTGCTTTTCTTCAGGCTCGGCGACTTTTACGAGATGTTTTTCGAGGACGCGTTGACCGCTTCGAGGGAGCTTGAGATAGTCCTTACCGGGCGCGATTGCGGTTTGACTGAGCGCGCGCCCATGTGCGGAGTGCCGTATCATTCCGTAAACAGCTATATCAACAAGCTTATCGACAAGGGCTACAAGGTCGCGATCTGCGAACAGCTCGAGGATCCCGCTCTCGCGAAGGGCCTCGTCGAAAGGGACGTCATAAGGGTCATCACTCCCGGCACCGTTATCGAGGAGCAGATGCTTCCCGATAACGCGAACAATTACATAATGGCGATACTCGCCGCCAACGGCGTATTCGAGCTCGCCTACTGCGACGTTTCAACGGGGGATTTCTATTCCGCGGAACTCATTGGCGACAGGGCTCAGCAGGAGCTGATGGACGAGCTTACAAGGATCGAGCCGCGCGAGATAATCGCGAACGAGTTCCTATTTACGAGGGAATTCATCACAAGGTGGATCACATCCAAGTTCTATATAGAAAAGAAGGAGCAGAAGTATTTCGATATCGAACGCGGTCAGCGCGGCCTCATGAAGCATTTCAAGGTCAATTCGCTTTCCGGCTACGGCATAAGCGACAACTCCATGGCCGCTGCATGCGCAGGCGCGCTGCTGAGATATCTTGAGGATACGCAGAAGAACGCGCTTACCCATATCACGAAGATAATGCTTCAAAAGCCCCGCGAGTATATGGGCATAGACGCCTCGACAAGGCGCAATCTGGAGCTGACGACCCCTCTCAGGTACGACGGCAGCAAGAAGAATACGCTCCTCGGCGTGCTCGACAGGACGAAAACTTCCATGGGCGCGAGGATGATGAGGAATTGGGTGGATCAGCCCCTTCAGTCCATAGAGGCGATCAACGAAAGGCTCGACGCGGTTGAAGCCCTTTATTCCAAGGCGAAGGAGCGCGGGCTTTTGAAGGATGCGCTCGACGGCGTTTACGACATCGAAAGGCTCTGCAGCCGTATCGCATACGGCACCGTCAACGCGAGGGACTGCGACGCCCTCAGAAAGACGCTTGCCAAAATACCTTCCGTACGCGAAGCCGTTGAAAGGATACAGGGCAGCGATAGGCTCGGCAAGATAGCTTCCGGGATCGATCCTATGGAGGATATAAGGGAGCTTCTTGAAAGGGCAATAGTCGACGAGCCTCCGCTTTCCGTCAAGGACGGCGGTATAATAAAGGAGGGCTACGATAAAGAGGTCGACGAGCTGAAGAGCCTTTCCCACGGCGGCCGCAGCGCCCTTGCAAGCATAGAGAACCGCGAACGCGAGCGCACCGGTATAAAGAATCTCAAGGTCGGCTATAACCGCGTATTCGGCTACTATATTGAGGTCACCAATTCATACAGGGAGCTTGTGCCCCTTGATTATCAGCGCAAGCAGACGCTTACGAACGCCGAAAGATTCGTTACCCCCGAGCTCAAACAGCTTGAGGAGAAGATACTCGGCGCGGAGGAGAAGTGCATTTCGCTCGAGTATTCACTCTTCTGCGAGATAAGGGAGCTTCTTCTTGAGTGCATAGACAGGCTCAAGGCGGATTCCGTCATGATAGCCGAGCTCGATTGCTTTGCCGCGCTCGCGCAGGATGCGGTCGATTACGATTACTGCCGGCCGCGTATGTCGAAGAGCGGAAAAATCAAGATCGTGGACGGACGCCATCCGATAGTCGAGCGAAGCGTAAAGGATCAGTTCATCCCCAACTCCACCGAGCTTGACGACAAGGACGATCGTATCGTTATACTTACCGGCCCCAATATGGCGGGCAAGAGCACCTATATGAGGCAGGTTGCGCTCATCACGCTTATGGCGCATATGGGTTCGTTCGTTCCCGCAAAGCAGGCGAATATCTGCCTGGTGGACAAGATATTCACAAGGGTGGGCGCTTCCGACAGCCTGTCAACCGGCCAGTCCACGTTTATGGTAGAGATGAGCGAGATGGCGAATATCCTCAACAACGCCACCTCGAAGAGCCTCCTCGTTATCGACGAGATAGGCAGGGGGACGAGCACGTTCGACGGTCTTAGCATAGCGTGGGCAGTAGTTGAGCATATCTCCGACAGGCGCAAGTGCGGCGCGAAGACGCTCTTTGCCACGCATTATCACGAGCTTACAGAGCTTGAGGGCAAGCTTGACGGCGTTAAGAATTACAGGATCACCGTTAAGGAGATAGGCGACGATATCATTTTCCTGAGAAGGATTATGAGGGGCGGCGCCGATAAGAGCTTCGGCATCCAGGTCGCCCGTCTTGCGGGGCTTCCTTACAGCCTTATCGAGCGTTCCAAGGAGATACTGAAGCAGCTTGAGGATTCCGATATCAACAATGCCGCCGCAAGGGTAAAGGACGTCGTCTCCGAGCAGGTCAATCTTTTGGGCTCCACGGATGAGAAGGATATCATCAGCGAGCTTCGCAGTATAGACGTCAACGGGCTCACGCCAATGGAAGCGTTGAGCAAGCTTTATGAACTTAGCATGAGGGCAAAGATATGATCATCAGAAGGATCGAGGTGCTTGAGCCTCAGGTCGCCAACAAAATAGCCGCGGGCGAGGTCGTTGAAAGGCCCGCTTCCGTCGTAAAGGAGCTCGTCGAGAACGCCCTTGACGCAGGAGCTTCCGCAGTTACCGTTGAGATACGCGAGGGCGGCACCGAGTACATAAGGGTGACCGACAACGGATGCGGCATCCCCTGCGAAGACGTGAAGACCGCGTTCCTTCGCCATGCGACGAGCAAGCTCCGCTCCGCCGAGGGGCTCGACGGGATAGAGACGCTCGGCTTCAGAGGCGAGGCTTTGGCATCCATAGCGGCGGTTTCGCACGTTACCATGCGGACGGCGACGCAGGAAGAGGAGCACGGGACCATGATCTCTCTCGACGGGGGCGAGGTTCGCGAATGCCTGCCCTGCGGATGCCCGATAGGAACGAGCATTGAGATAAGGGAGCTGTTCTACAACGTCCCCGCGAGGCTTAAATTCCTTAAATCCGCAAGGGCGGAGGCAGCGGCGGTCGGCGATTACATGCTCAGGCTGATACTCGGCAATACCGGGGTATCGTTCAAATTCATCAATAACGGCAAGCCCGTCTACCACAGCGCGGGAGACGGCTCGCTTGAAAACGCGCTCGCCTGCGTTTACGGCTCCGATCTTGACGAGCATCTCAAGAAAGTCCGCTATGACGACGGCTATATCCTGATCGATGGCTTCTGCGGCGACGAATCGGTTTCGAGGAGCAACAGGGTCCAGCAGAGCATATTCGTTAACGGCAGATACATCCGTTCTCAGCAGATTAGCTATGCCGCGCAGAGGGCCTACAATACAAGGCTTATGGTGGGCAGGTTCCCGTTCCTGATGCTGAACGTTAGGATATCCCCGAGGGAGGTGGACGTCAACGTCCATCCCAATAAGCTGACGGTGCGGTTCCGAGACGAGGAGCGCATTTTCACCGCCGTTATGACCGCCGTCAGGGACGCGCTGAACGGTGTTACGGCGGAGGAGCTGCCTCTTGCCGAACTGAAGGAGCATAGAACGGTCGCGCCCGATATGTATTCCGTATTCCGCAGGGACAGGGAAGCGGAGAAGAGCATTCCCGTTCCCGACATACCGCGAGAGGAAATAAAGCTCCCCGCAGTTGAAAAACAAGAAGCTTTTGAGACGGCGGAAGAAATAAAGGATGAGCCGATATACGTCAAGGACAGCTCCTTCGGCACCCCCGTAGTGGAGACCGTCGATCCGAACGGCGTCCTGCATTACGATTTCACCGTCAAGCCGGAAATAAAGGAGGAGCACTTCGAAAAGATCGAATTCGATCTCAGCCCTTATACCATCGTCGGCATTGCGTTCGATACCTATATCATTGTCGAACAGGGCGACGCGCTGTATTACATAGATCAGCATGCCGCGCATGAGCGCATACTGTATGAGAAGCTGATAAAGGACGAGCTGAGGTTCGATTCGCAGATACTTCTTGTATCCAAGGTGATCAAGCTCACTCCCACGGAGCACGAATGCCTTATAGAAAACATGGAAAGGTTCCGTGAGCTCGGCTTTGAGATAGAGGAGTTCGGCTCCTACACGGTGAGCGTACACGCGATCCCCTCCGGGATCAGGAAGGAATCCGCGGAGAAGCTCGTCCGCGATATGATAGCCGTTATAAAGCGCCAGGGCGCGGTAACGGAGCTCGATCTTGTAAGGAGCTCGCTCATACAGGCCTCCTGCAAGCACGCCATAAAGGCGGGATACGCGCTCGATAAGCGGGGTATAGACGAGATACTCAGCCACTATGCCGACGGCTCCACGCCCTTGACCTGCCCCCACGGCAGGCCGATCATGTGCCGCGTGAGCAAGCGCGATTTTGAAAAGATGTTCAAGAGGATCACCTGATGCCAAGACCAACCGTGTTTTTCATAGTCGGCCCAACGGCGAGCGGCAAGACCGACGCCGCCGTTTTCGCCGCGAAAAAACTGAACGGGGAGGTCGTTTCTGCCGACTCCATCCAGATCTACCGCGGGCTCGATAAGGGCTCAGCGAAGCCTTCGGAGGAGGAGAAGCAGGGAATACCGCATCATCTGATCGACATAGTCGATTACACGGACGAAACATACAACGTAGCCTGCTTCGCCCGGGATGCGGCAGAGAAAATAAACGAGATCGCCGCAAGGGGCAAGCTGCCGATCGTCGCAGGAGGGACGGGGCTATACGTCAATTCGCTCCTTTACCCCTTGGATTTTACGGAGGTCAAGCCCGATAAGACCGTCCGTGAAATGCTGATGAGCGAGGAAAAAAACTCTCCCGGCTCGCTATACGAAAGGCTCAGGACCGTCGATCCCGCTTCCGCGCAAAGGCTCCATCCGAACGATACCAAGCGCATCGTAAGGGCTTTGGAGGTATATCTCGTCACCGGCAAGACCATGACCGAGCAGGGCGGGGATTTTGCCAACGAACGCGAAGCCGAGATCCGGTTCGTGCCCGTCATCGCCGGCATCACGATGGAAAGGAGCCGCCTGTATGACAGGATCAACAGGCGTGTCGATATAATGCTCCGAAACGGCCTCGAGGAGGAGGCGAGGGAGTTGTACCTTTCCTCGGGAAAAAAGCTCCCGCTATCGCTCCAAGCCATAGGATACAGGCAGTTCATCGCCTATTTCGAGGGCGAAGCGACATATGACGAGACCGTTGAAATAATAAAACGCGAAACGAGAAGGTTTGCCAAAAGGCAGATCTCGTGGTTCAAGAGGGACAAAAGGATCCGGTGGTTCTCATTGGACGATTTCGGCTCCAAGGATGATATGAACGAAGCGATAACGAAATACTTTGAAGAGGAGAAGGATAGGATTGAACGAGCAGAATAACAGCAGAAACATACAGGACGCATTCCTCAATCAGGCGAGGAAGAACGCGATCCCCGTTGATATCCACATAACGAACGGGTATCTTATTTCGGGCGCGAAGATAGTAAGCTTTGACAATTACGCGATCATAGTCGAGGCGGGCGGAAAGCAGATGCTTGTCTACAAGCACGCCGTATCGACGGTAACGCCGCAGTCAGCCCTGGAGCTTTGATCGGGAGGCAATATGAGCGATAGATCAAGGAAACTGATAGAAGAGACTGAAGCCGAACTGAGGCCCGTTTTCAAGAGGATGGAGGAGGTCGAATACGTCTGCCAGAAGCGGGTGCTCGATGCTTTCAGGAACAACCGCGTAGCCGCGAGGCATTTCAATTTCACCACGGGCTACGGCTATGACGACGAGGGAAGGGATACACTTGACCGCATATTCGCGGAGGTCATGCAGACGGAAGCCGCGCTTGCTGTTCCCCAGTTATCCTCCGGAACGCACACCATTTTCACCGCGCTTGCGGCGATACTGCGCCCTTCGGATGTTATTCTTTCCGCGGTCGGCAGGCCTTACGACACCCTCGTCGAGGCGATAGGGATCGAGGGCAGCGCGCCCGGTTCGCTAAAGGAATTCGGCATAGGCTACAGGGAGATCGCCCTGGGCGGCGACGGCAGGATCGATCTTGCCGCGCTCGAACGCGAGCTTGCCGCAAAGCCCAAGATCGTCTATTTCCAGAGGTCGAGGGGCTATGAATGGAGGAACGCGATACTTCCTTCAGAGATGAAGCCCGCATTCGATCTTGTGAAAAAGCTCTCCCCTGAAAGCGTCATAATGGTAGATAACTGTTACGGCGAATTCACTCAGGCCGACGAGCCCACGGCTTACGGCGCCGATATTATTGTCGGCTCGCTCATAAAAAATCCCGGCGGAGGCATTGCTCACACCGGGGGTTATATTGCGGGAAGGAAGGATCTTATCGAGCTTGCGGCCAACCGTGTCACCGTTCCCGGGATCGGGCGCGAAGCGGGCTCGTACGCGGGCGGATATCTGCCGTATTATCAGGGGCTGTTCCTTGCGCCGCATACCGTTTGCCAGGCCTTGAAGACGGCCGCGCTCTTTGCGGGAGTGTTCGAAAAGCTCGGTCTCATGTCCATGCCTTCTTCGACCGCGGAGAGATCCGACGTCGTTCAGGCGCTGAGGTTCCCCGAAAAGGAACAGCTTATAAACTTCTGCCGCGTAATACAATCGGTCTCGCCCGTTGACAGCTTCGTTGCGCCGGAGCCCTGGGCAATGCCCGGGTACACGTCCGAGGTGATCATGGCGGCGGGCACGTTCGTGCAGGGCGCCTCGATAGAGCTCACCGCAGACGCGCCGATCCGCGAACCGTACACCGCCTACATACAGGGCGGCTTGACCTATTCCCACGGCAGGATCGCCGCGGAAACGGTGCTCGACTCCTTGATTCAGTAGGAACGGATAAGGCCTATCACCTTGCCGACGAGCTCCACGTCTTCACTTCTGACGATGATGGGCTCCATGGCGGAATTCTCGGGCTGGAGCCTTATGTGACCGTTTTCGTGATAGATGCGTTTTACGGTCGCCGAATCGCCGTTGATCCTTGCGACGACGATATCTCCGTCGCGCACTTCGAAGGAACGGGTGACAATGATAAGATCGCCGGTGTAGATGCCGGCTTCGATCATGCTCTCGCCGTCAACGGTAAGAAGGAACGTCTCGGCGGGATCGGCGCTCCTTATCAGATCCTTCGGGAGCACGTAACCGGTCTGATAATCGTCGAATGCGAGTATCGGCTGACCTGCGGCTACCTTGCCTACAAGGGGAAGTCTTGCGGAAGAACTGGCGAGTTTCTTCTTTTCCTTCTCGGCGGCTGCATGCTTGCGGAAAGCCTTTGAGGACTCCGGAATGCTCCCCGTAAGGCGGACGGTGCGCTGAAGGTTCTTATCGAAATCGATGAAGCCGTCCCTCTGCAGGTTCGTAAGATGGAGATGCGCGGTCGATGTGGATTTCAGCCTCAGCGCGGCGCAGATCTCGCGCACGGTGGGAGCGGGCATGCCGCTCATAATACGGTCGTAAATGAAATCGTAAACCGCCATCCTGGTTTCGCCGTTCTTGCTCATGTTCCCTCCTAAGGTTCAAAATGTTTATACAGAGCTTTTATACCGCAATGATCCGTGGTATAATGATACTGCGGCTGTGATAAAAGCATTATAGCACACTTTTATCACAATTGCAAACAAATGTACCTAAATTTTTCGGAGTTTTTTATGGAAGAAAAACGCATGTGTCTTCTTGACGAAACAAAGGTCTGCGACGACTGCGGCGAATGCAACAGATGCGACCTCGATCCCAACAAGATCTGCGATAACTGCTGTAAGTGTATCGCAATGGAGGACGAGGGAAAGGAGTTCCGCAGCAGGATAGTGGGCAAGGAAGCTTCCGAAGCCAAGCCTTTCGGAGGCTATTATCACATATCCAAAATGAAGAAGAGAGATCCGCATGTGCCGTTCGATCCCTTTGACGAGAACGCGGAGCTGACCCCCGAGCTTGTCGCATTCTGGGAGAGCAAGCTTCAGGAATACGGCGAGGCTCCCGCCGACGACGGCTTCGGCGAGATATCGGTCAATACGAGGATACCCGTTTCCGGCAAGAGGAAGATTACCGCAAGGCACAGGAAACAGGATAAATAAACGGGAAGAGCGAGGGTAAAAGCCCCCGCTCTTGATTATTCCGATGATTATTTACCGGATCCGTTCAGCGCTTTTTCCGCAAAGCTGTTGTCGACAAGCTCCTTAAAGTCGACACGCGCCTTCAGCTCTCCGTTGAACTCCATTATGTCGAGAAGTCTTGAGAAAGCCTCCTCGGTCATGACGGGCGTCTTCATCCAGGAGTCCGTCTCGCGGTAGCTCTTTGCTACTATGGCGAGCGTTTCGACGGATGAATCGGGGAAATAGGGGAGCATTGCTTCGGCTATCTCGTTATCGCTCGCGGTCTCGACCCATTTCTGCGCTTTCACTATCGCCCTGATGAACTTCGTCACGAGCTTGGGATCGTTCTTGATAGTCTCGGGCCTCGTCATAAACGCCGTATAGGGGACTTCGCCCGATTCAAGCCCGATGTTCGCAACAATGTAGCCAGAGCCGTTGTTCTGGAACTGCGTCGCCGTCGGCTCGAAGAGCGTTACGTAATCCCCGGTGCCGCTCTCGAACGCGCCGCCCATAAGATTGAATTGGATGTTGTTGATGACTTCCACGTCCTCGCCGGGAGTAAGCCCGTGCTTGTTGAGAACGTACATCAGCGTCATGTAGGGCATTCCGCCGACCCTTCCTCCGATGACCGATTTGCCCCTCAGCATATCCCATGAGAAGCTATCCGTCTTTTCTCTGCCTATCAGGAACGAGCCGTCCCTTTTTGTAAGCTGACCGATTATCACGGGGTGCTCGGTCTTGCCCTCGTTGATGACGTAAACGCCTGTCTCCGGGCCCATCAGCGCGAAATCGGCTTCTCCCGCAAGCAGGGCGGTCATACTCGCGTCGCTGCCTCCGCCGGTGACTATCTCAAGCTTCAGACCTTCCTCTTCGAAATAACCCCTCGAAGCGGCAACGTACAGCGGAGCATAGAAGACGGAACGCGTGACCTCGTTGAGGATTATCTTTCTCAGCCCGGTCTCCTTTTTCGAACAGGCGGGGAAAACGGCGCAGATGGCCGCGGTCATAAGGATGCATAAAAACAGAGCAACAACTCTTTTCATTCTTTACCTCCGGAAAGATTTGCTGCTCTTATACTATTCTGTTGTTGGCCTTTTGTTTACTCTTCGGGGATATCGGCTTCGTAGGCGTTGCGCTCGCGGTATTTTTTGCCAATGAAACCTGCCTTATATGCGTAGTGGAAGAGCGAGAAGATGCTGATCGCAATGGCGGAAACGTAGAGCGTCGTCATTATCCACGAGGGGATGACGTGATTGAAAGCGAGGTTTATCAGCGAAAGCGATACCGACGCGAAGAAGAGACCGGTCGCCACCTTGCCCCACATATCGGCATAGACGGAGACCTTCTTCTTTTTGAGCACGATGAGGCCGCCTATCACCATGAGGAGCTCCTTCACGATGAGGACAATAAGAAGATACAGCGGGAACTCGCCTGCAAAGAAGAGGCATGCGAGCGCGGAAATAAGCATGAACTTATCCGCGAAGGGATCGACCAGCTTGCCGAAATTGGATACCCAGTTGAATCTTCTGGCAAGATATCCGTCAAGCACGTCGGTCAGGAACGCCGCAATATAGAGTATCAGGCAGGCGATGTAACAATGCTTGATGAACAGAACTATGAAAGCTACGACCATTGCCACCCTGATGCAGCTTAAAATGTTGGGAATATGCCTCATCGACAGAACCTCCTGTTGCTTCTGTTATATTATAGTGCATCGTAACGTTTTTTTCCATACCGAAAAAGAAAAAAACGGCTGATATGGATACAATAATTATGTCATTTTTACTTTTTTCGAAAAAAAGGTGACATTCGGCGGAGTCGGTGATATAATATAAGCATGAAAAAGATAGTCGCTCTGCTCATATCGATCATCATAGCCGCAGCCTTTTGCGCCGCGCCGACCATTGCGTCGTCCACGGCCAATTCCGCCATGCGCATTTACGACAAGACTTCCACCGGATCGATGGTCGTGCGCATCCAGATAAGGCTGAGGGAACTCGGGTATCTCAATTTCAAGCCCACCGGTTCTTACAAGTCCATGACGGTCAACGCCGTTAAGGATTTCCAGTCCAATTACCGCGACAGCGGATACGAGATGCAGGTCGACGGCAAGATGGGCCCGCAGTCCTTGGAACTGCTCTTCAAGTACGACGCAAAGCGCGTGAGCCTGAACGGCGTTTCCATACCGGCAGGCCCCAAGCACGGCTCCGATACCCTTGTTAAAACGGGAAGCCTTCTCCCGTGGGCAAGCGTCAGATCGATGCTCGTTCCGGGAAAGAGTTATACCATTACCGACTGCTATACGGGTAAGGTATTCGAGCTCGTATTTTCCGGCGGGGACAATCATGCCGAGATGGAGCCCGCCTCCGAGGCAAAGCTCGCCGATTTCAAGGAGATCTGCGGCAAGGAGTACAACTTCCTGAAGCGCCCCGTAGTCGTTGAGATAGACGGGCAGGAGGTCGCCGCTTCGATCCAGTGCTGGCCCCACGGCGAGGATACGATCGGGAATAACGGCATGACCGGGCACGTCTGCCTGTTCTTTGACGGCTCCACTTCCAACGTCGGCCGCCTTCCCGACGTGGAGCATACCGAGAACATCTATAAGGCCTCAGGCCAGTAAAAGGATAAGCTCAAAGCCCGACCCGCTGGGTCGGGCTTTTGTATTAATCGTAGCAGAGCACGTATTTCATTATCACGCTGCAGGGACGGTATTCCGTCTTCGACTTGCGAAGCCCGGGATCGCCCGAATCGTCCTCGCGGTTAATGAATCTGAGCGCTGGATCGGCGTTCTGTTTGGCAAAGAGCGAGGCAAGCATGGGATATGCGCCGCTGTATTCCGTCAACGCTTTTTCAACGTGAACGTAGAGCGTGTCGCCCTGCTTTTCGCCTATGCTGAGCCCTATGACCTTACCGTCGACGGTGAGCAGACCGCCGGTGAACCCGAATTCGCCGCAGTAATCGATTATCTCTGTCGCGCGCTTGTATTCTTCAACGGCAAGAGGCGCGTCCTTGGAAAACCCCGGGGCGTTTTCGATAAGGAATTCCTTTGCGGCGTCTACGTTGCTCCCGTCAAGGGGAGAGTAAACGTACTGAGGATAATCCCTGACGAATCGGTTGCAATGATTGCGAGGCGTAACGAGCTTCTTCCCGTGGTAGCCGATAAAGTTTTCATAGGGATACAGATAATCGGCCCAATCGCGGTATTCGATCATCCGAACGGGAGCGCCGAGCGAAGACTCGATGAGGTCGGCTCCTTCCTTTGTAACGCAGCAGAAGCGAAGGGGGAGGCCGCGTTCCTTCCTGTCGCGCTTTATTTCACAGAGCGCTGCCGCAAGATCGCCTTTGCCTACGGGGAAAGCAAAGCACGTCCCGTTGTCAAGGTAGTTCGCCGTGCAGATCAGCATGCCGTCCTTAACTGTATAGAGCTGATCGAAATATTCGCGCCACATAAAAAGCCCGCCGATCGTGTAATCGCAGGTTTTGAATGTCTGTAAGTCAAGCAATGACCGTATCTCGGCCATTGCCTGACTGGAAAACGGTTTCAAATCAAGCATAAATGCTCAATCCTTGTTCTCGGATTCTTTCTTTTCCGCCATCCTCTTGCGGTAATCCTCGACCGCGGCCTTAACAGCCTCTTCGGCAAGGACGGAACAATGGATCTTCACGGGGGGCAGACCCTCGAGCGCCTCGACAACGGCGGCGTTGGAGAGCTGAAGCGCCTCGTCGACGGACTTGCCCTTTATCATCTCGGTCGCCATGGAGCTTGTAGCAACGGCTGCGCCGCAGCCGAAGGTCTTGAAGCCGACGTCCTCGATGATGCCTTCGTCGTTGACTCTTATGAACATCTGCATGATATCGCCGCATTTTGCGTTGCCGACCATACCCATGCCGTTGTAGCCTTCGATCTCACCCATGTTGCGGGGATGCTGGAAATGATCCAATACTTTTTCTGTGTACATGATTTGTTCCTCCTTATCCGTGATACAAAGGTGACATCTTGCGAAGCCTTTCGGCTACCTTGGGGAGCACCTCTAAAACGTAATCGATATCCTCTTCCGTGGTCTCGTCACAGAGCGTCATCCTGACGGAACCGTGCGCGACCTCGTGCGTAAGGCCCATCGCAAGCAGCACGTGGCTGGGATCGAGGGAGCCGCTCGTGCAGGCCGAACCGCTGGAGGCGGCTATGCCGTTAAGATCGAGCATGAGCAGTATCGATTCGCCCTCGATGTATTTGATGGAGTAGTTGACGTTATTGGGAAGCCTCTTTGTGGGATGCCCGTTGAGCTTGACCTCGGGAATGCGCGCGGGTATCTCCCTTATGAGCTTGTCGCGCAGGAGCATCATCTTTGCGGCCTTCTCGTCAAGGTTTTCACAGGCAAGCTCGATAGCCCTGCCCATGCCAACGATGCCGGGGACGTTCTCCGTGCCCGCCCTGCGGTTGCGCTCCTGAGCGCCGCCGTAGATGAGGGGAGGAACGATTATCCCCTTGCGGACGTACAGCGCGCCGATGCCCTTGGGGCCGTGGAACTTATGCGCGGACATGGAGAGCATGTCTATGTTCATTTCCTTGACGTCGATACGTACGTGGCCTACCGCCTGAACGGCGTCCGTATGGAAGAAAATGCCCTTCTCGCGGCAGAGCGCGCCTATCTCGGGGATGGGCATTATAGTGCCTACCTCGTTGTTTGCGAACATGATCGTGACGAGTATCGTATCGGGCCTTATCGCTTCGCGCACCTGATCGACTGTGACCAGGCCGTATTCGTCGACGGGGAGGTAAGTAACCTCGTACCCGTGCTTTTCAAGATACTGGCAGGTATGGAGCACGGCATGATGCTCGACTGCGGTGGTGATTATGTGTTTGCCCTTCTTTGCATAACGCTCGGCTATGCCGCGAATAGCGGTATTGTCTGCCTCGGAGCCGCCGCTGGTGAATATGATCTCGCCGGCTTCCGCGCCGATAGCATCCGCTACCTGCTGCCTTGCCTTATCGACGGCCATTCCGGACTGCTGACCGAAATAGTGAGGGCTGGAGGGGTTGCCGTAGATCTCGGTCATATAGGGCATCATAGCCTCGAGCACTTCGGGGATCAGCTTAGTGGTCGCCGCGTTGTCAAGATAGACTCGTTTCATTTGATTTCCTTTCCAGCTGAATCGAATAATCGTCAGCCATATCCTTTATCGTAGTCGTGTTAAGCACGTCGTCGATCCTCTTTTGCAGTTTGAGCCAAAGCGGACGGGCGGAGCAGGAGCAGACGTTCGCGCATTCCGTCCCGTCGACGCCGACGCACTCCAAAATGGCGGTGGAACCTTCGAGGGCCCTCAGCACCTCGCCTACGCTGATAAGCTCCGGTGCGCGGGAAAGCGTATAGCCGCCCGATGCGCCCCTCGCCGAATCAACGAGCCCTGCCTTTTTAAGCGATGCGATCAGCTGTTCAAGATACGCCACGCTGATGCCCTGCTTTTCGGCAAGCTGGTTTACGGAGAGACGGCCATTGCCGTACTCGAGCGCGATGTCGACCATCGCTTTAATACCGTATCTGCCCTTTGTTGAAAGCTTCATTTTAATTCCTACCATTCCGCTTGGTATTCGTATTTTAACACCCGTTTTCAGTATTGTCAACAATTCCAAGCGGAATACTCGGATATATTTTACAGTATAAAAATGCCCGCTTTTTCAGCGGGCATAAAGAGGTTTATTGATCATGCTCCCGCGGCAGGAGCGCGGACGGGATCCATCCCGGGAAGTATTACCGGAGCGTCGTTCGTAACGGGATCAGGCTTTCCGCCTTTGGCGGGAACGGGGTAGGTGAGAAGAGCGTTTTTCAGCACCTCGTCGGATGTGCGGACGAACACGATCGATAGCTTTTCGATTATGTCCGCGGGGACTTCCTCAAGATCCTTGCGGTTCGTTTCGGGGATCAGCACCTCTTTGATGCCGGCCCTGAGCGCCGCAAGCAGCTTCTCTCTGAGCCCGCCTATCGGGAGTACTCTTCCGCGCAGAGTAATTTCGCCCGTCATCGCAAGGAGGGGTTTTACGGGGATCCCACACAGCGCGCTCGACACGGCTGTTAAGATGGAAATACCTGCGGAAGGGCCGTCCTTCGGGACCGCGCCCTCGGGAACGTGGATGTGGATATCCGTGTTCTTGACGAAATCCGCGGCAAGACCGAGCTTATCCGCATGCGCTCTGATACAGGTGATGGCGGTCTTCGCGCTTTCCTGCATCACGTCGCCGAGCTTGCCGGTCAGCTGAAGCTGGCCCGAACCCGGCAGGGCGGCTACTTCGATCTGCATCGTCGATCCGCCGACGGCCGTCCAGGCAAGTCCGTTCACGACGCCGACTGCGGGGGCTTTTTCTATCGTATCGTCAATGTATTTCGGCACTCCCAGATACTCGTGGAGCTTCGCTTTTGTGATCCTTATCCGCGTCTTGCCGGAGGCGATATCGCAGGCGGCCTTGCGGCAAACGGAGGCTATGCACCTTTCGAGCGACCTTACGCCCGCTTCCCTCGTGTATTCGGAAACCATGTCCTCCACTGCGGAGGCGGGTATGGAAAGCTGAGTCTTCTTGAGCCCGTGCTTTTCAAGCTGCTTGGGAATGAGGTGACGGAGGGCTATCTGCACCTTCTCGTTCGCGAGATAGCTGGGGACTTCGATTATCTCCATCCTGTCGCGAAGGGGGTCGGGTATATCGTAAAGGCTGTTAGCGGTAGTAATGAACATGACCTTTGAAAGGTCGTAGGGCATTTCGAGGAAATGATCCCTGAAAGCGAAGTTCTGCGCGCTGTCGAGGACTTCGAGCATGGCCGCCGCGGGGTCCCCCTGGTAATCCTTGGCGAGCTTGTCGATCTCGTCAAAGAGGAGCACGGGGTTAATAGTACCAGCCGTACGCATGGCGGCGATTATTCTGCCGGGCATAGCGCCGATATAGGTGCGCCTGTGGCCGCGGATCTCCGCTTCATCCTTGATGCCGCCGAGGCTCATCCTCACGAATCTGCGCCCGAGCGCTTCCGCGATGGAGGAGGAGATGGAGGTCTTTCCGACGCCGGGAGGGCCCACGAAGCAGATAATCTGTCCGTTGACTTTGCCTGTCAGCCTTGCGACGGCAAGGTGCTCGAGCACCCTTTCCTTGACCTTTTCAAGGCCGTAATGATCCCTGTTGAGGACGGCTCTCGCATTATCGATATCGAGATTATCCTCGCTGGCCTCTGTGAAGGGAAGATCGAGCATGCACTCTATGAATGCGCGCATGGAGGGCATTTCGTGTGAACCCGCGGGGAGAGTGCTGAAACGCTCTATTTCCCGGGAAATACGCTCGCGTACCTCGTCGGGCAGCTTCTTCTTTTCAAGCTTTTCGCGGAACTCGTCGGCTTCGGTCTGCTCGTTTTCTCCGAGCTCCTTCCTGATGGCGCGTATCTGCTCGCGCAGGAAGTATTCCTTCTGATTCTTGTCGATCTGAGCGCGAACATCCGCGTCGATCTTCTGAGTAAGCTTTGCGAACTCGGCCTCGCGCTTCATGACGGTCAGAAGATGAAGGCACCTTGCGGACTGATCCTCCTGCTCGATGAACTTCTGGCGGTCTTCGAACTGCAGCATGACGACGTTTGCCACGCTGTAAACGTATCTGATATCGTCGGGGATTAGCTCTATCGAATCCACGACGTTCTTTACGGGCGTTTTGCCGTTCCCAAAGGTGAATTCCCTGAACTTGCGCGAGATCATCTGGCGAAGCGTCGAAGCCTCGTCGAAGGCGCAGGGATAGTCGCCGAGCTCGGTGAATCTTGCCTCGAGATAGGGAGCCTCCGAAACGTATTCGTCTATGCGCGCTCTCGACACGCCTTCGACAAATATCCTCGTATTTCCCTCGGGCAGCTTGATTATCTTCGTGATACGGCATACGCATCCGGTCTCGAAGAGATTATGCCGGCTCATGTCGGAGGATCGGGGATCCTTCTGACAAACTATGATTATTCTGTTATCGGAATTGACAGCCGCGTCTATCGCCGCTATGTTGCCGGGCCTTCCTATGTCGAAGCTCAGAAGCACGAACGGCATGGCGACAATGCTCCTGAGCGGAACGACGGGCAGGCTTGCATTGAACAGTACGCTCATTTTTTCCGATCTCCTTTCCTGATTCGTCTCAATGGGGATTATACAGGATTCTTGTCATGTTTTCAATATTCGGGAGAGAAACAATTATTTGAAAAGATGGTTTGCTAAAACAAATCCCAAAAAGCTCGGTGAAAAATCACTTATATATTTTATCAATCCGATTTTTGTGTTATAATAGAATGATTTATTATGTAGATACTATGCTCAATCGAGAACGGAGGTATTTTATGGCTATCAGAAAGATACAGACAGGGGACGCTCCCTGCTTATATAAGGTCGCAAAGCCCGTTAAGGTCTTCGACGAAAAACTCGGTCAGCTGCTCGACGATATGGCCGAGACCATGTACCATGCGGACGGCTGCGGTTTGGCCGGCCCTCAGGTCGGCATACTCCGCCGCGTTGTCGTTATCGACTGCAGCGAGGAGAGGAACGAGCTCATCGAGGCGATAAACCCCGAGATCGTTTATACCGAGGGCGAGCAGGGCGGCATGGAAGGATGCCTTTCCTTCCCGGACGAACAGGGCTACGTCGTGCGTCCCAACGTCGCGGTGATGCGCGCCTATAACAGGAAGGGCGAACAGTTCGAGATCCGCGGCGAAGGGCTTCTCGCAAGAGCCATACTGCACGAGTGCGACCATCTTGACGGCAAGGTCTATAAGAGGCTCGTCATCCCCACTCCCGAGGACTATAAAGAGGAATGAATGTAATAATATGAGGATCGCTTTTCTGGGAACTCCCGAATTCGCGCTGCCTTCGCTTGCGATGCTGAAGGCGGAAGGCCATGAGCTGGAGGTATTCACTCAGCCCGATCGCCCCAAGGACAGGGGACACGGGCTGGCAATGCCGCCGGTAAAGGTCTTTGCGCTCGAAAACGGGATTCCTGTTTTCCAGTTCGAAAGGATAAGGGGCGAGGAAGGCGTTAGCGCGCTTCGTGATTTCGCTCCCGATCTTATGGTAACGGCCGCTTTCGGGCAGATCCTTTCCGCGGAGAACCTTGCTGTCCCCAAATACGGCTGCATAAACGTTCACGGTAGCCTGCTTCCAAAATACCGCGGCGCCGCGCCCATACAATGGGCGGTCGTGGACGGCGAGAAGACCACCGGCGTTACTACCATGATGACCGATATAGGCCTTGATACGGGCGACATACTTCTCAAAGCCGAGACCGCGATAGGCGAGGACGAGACCGCGGGCGAGCTGTATGAAAGGCTGGCCGTTCTCGGGGCAGATCTTCTGAAGGAGACCATATGCCGCCTTGAGGAAGGCACGCTTCTGCGCACTCCTCAGGATGAGGAAATGGCTACAAGATGCGGCGTTATCAAAAAATACATGGCAGAGATAGACTTCGGCGCTTCCTGCTGCAGGGTGCACGACCTTGTTCGCGGCATGAATCCCGCGCCGACGGCGTTTACAAAGCTCAACGGACAGGCGGTCAAGGTCTATAAAACTGTCAAGCATCCGGAACTTGCGGGCGAGTTTACCGAAGCCTCAGTTGGCGAATGCGTTATCGCAGACAGCCGAAAGGGCCTGTTCGTTAAATGCGCGGACGGCGTTATCGAGATTGCAGAGCTTCAGTTCGCGGGTTCCAAGCGCATGGAGACAAAGGCTGCGTTGAACAGCAGAAAGCTTTTAGGAGCCGTTCTTGGCGTATGACGACCGAAAGGCTCGCATTGCAAATACTGCTCAAAGTGACGCAGGAGGGCGCTTTTGCCAACCTCGCCCTGAAGGAAGCCTTATCGGACGAACGGCCGAAAGACGTCGGTCGATTGACCGCTTTGGTCTATACTACGATAGAACACCTCAATTACTGCGATCATATTATCGACAGCTACGCAAAGGGCAGGCTACACGGCTCCGTCCGCGGGATACTGAGGCTTGCCGTAGCCGAGATGTTCTTTATGGATACGCCCGATCACGCCGTCTGCAATAAGGCCGTCAAACTGACCGAAAGCATAGGAAAAGGCAAGCTGAAGGGCTTTGTGAACGGCGTACTCAGGAACATAGCGCGGGACAGGGCGTCGGGCGATTTGCCCAAGCTTCCCGAATCGTTCCCGGAGCGCATGCGCATTCTCAGCGGATACCCCGAATTCATGGTCGAGGAATACACTGAGGATTACGGCGAAGGCTTTGCCGAGGAGTTGATGCTTGCGGCTGTTCGCGGCGTCGCTCTTCGCGCCGTGCCGCCTCTGACGGCCGACGAACTCGCGTCCCATCTTGACGGGCTCGGTATCCCGTACAGAAGGAGCGAGCTTGCCGACGACTGCGTTGTCGCTCTGAATTTTAAGGGCGATATCACGAAGGACGAGCTCTTTATTAAGGGGCTCGCAGCGGTCCAGTCGGAGAGCGCTATGCTCGCCTGCAGATGCCTCGATCCGAAGCCCGGAATGAACGTGCTGGACGCCTGCGCGGCTCCCGGCGGCAAGACGGCTTATCTTTCCGATCTGATGAAAAGGCAGGGCCGTATCACCGCTTGGGACGTTCATCCCCACCGCGTTGAGCTGATAAAGAACACGCTTGAAAGGCTCGGCGTCCGTAACGCGTTGCTCGAAACGAGGGACGCCTCGAAAAAGGATGAGTCGCTCTGTGATTCGTTCGACGCCATACTGCTCGACGTGCCCTGTTCGGGGCTCGGCGGCGGTTCGAAGCCCGACGCGCGGCTGAGGCGCACGAACGAGAGCATAGACGAGCTTGCAAATATCCAGTATTCCATACTCGAAACATGCTCTGCATACTTGAAAAAGGGCGGGGCGCTCGTCTATTCCACGTGCACGCTTTCCGACAGGGAGGACGAGCATGTAGTCGAAAGATTTTTGAATGAACATAACGAGTTCGGGCTTGAAAGCCTTGCCGATCTGCTTCCCGATAAGCTGAAGCAGCGCGGCGAAAAGGGCATGTTAAGGCTGTTCCCGAACGTTGACGATACCGAAGGCTTCTTTATCGCGAAGCTGAGGAGGAAGTAATGCCGGCGGATCTCGCTTCAATGGATCACAGCGAATTGCTTGAGCTCATGAATGAGCTCGGCGAACCGAAATTCAGGGCCAAACAGGTGCTTGAATGGCTTTCGCGCGGCGTAAGGCCCGCCGGGATGAAGAATATCCCGCTTAAACTGCGTGAAAAGCTCGCAGAGATACCCTATGGGGGAGCCGAGATAATCGAGCGCAGATACTCCCAAAAGGACGAGACCGTGAAGTTCCTTTACGAGCTTGACGACGGCAATATCGTCGAGGGAGTGCTTATGAGCTATTCCTACGGAAAAACGCTCTGCATTTCAAGCCAGGTGGGCTGCAGGATGGGCTGCGCCTTCTGCGCTTCCACGCTTAACGGAAAGGTGCGCGATCTTACTGCGGGAGAGATGCTCTCCGAGGTCACTGCAGTTGAAAGGATGATCCCGCCGGATGACGAAAAGAAACGCACCGTTACCAACATTGTTATGATGGGTTCGGGCGAGCCTTTGGATAATTACGACAACACCGTAAGATTCCTTAAAAGAGCTGCTGCGGAGGACGGCCTTGGGATCAGCCCCAGGAACATTTCCGTCTCCACCTGCGGTCTCGTCCCGAGGATAAACGACTTCATAAAGGACGCGCCCCACGTGACTTTGTGTATCTCGCTTCACGCTCATAACGACGAGATGCGCAGGCGCACGATGCCAATAGCCAACGCTTATTCGCTCTCGGAACTCATCCCCGCTGCAAAGCGTTACGCAGACGAAACGGGCAGGCGCGTGATATTTGAATACGCGCTGATAGAGGGCGAGAACTCCTCTGACGAGGATGCGCGCGCGCTCGCAAAGCTGCTCCGCGGCATCAACTGCCACGTCAATCTCATCCCGCTCAACAGCGTGAAGGAGAGGCATCTTTCGGGCGTCACGAGGCAAAGAGCAGCCAAATTCGCAGAGCTGCTCCAGAAGCTGCATATCTCCGCCACGGTCAGGCGCGAACTCGGGACGGACATCGACGGCGCATGCGGTCAGCTGCGCAATAAATACATTGGATCCCTTAAGGAGGAAGGCAAATGATCTATGCCTATCGTTCGGACAAAGGTCTGAGGAAAAAGAATGAGGATTCCTTCTACGTCCCGCAGGACGGGGCTCGTCCCGTCGTTATAGTCGCGGACGGAATGGGAGGACATATCGCGGGCGAGGTTGCCAGCAGCACCGCCGCTTTGAAGATATCCGATTACGTCAACAGGGCGGAATGCGGAATGAGCTCGATCACCCTGCTCAGGCAGGCCGTGAACGAGGCGAACCGCGCCGTCTTCGAGCTTGCCATGAAGGACGACAGCTATTCCGGCATGGGTACGACCGTCGTTATGGCGCTGCTTTCTCCGGACCGATACACCGTCGCCAATATCGGCGACAGCCGCCTCTACCATTTTGACGGCGCAAAGCTCAAAAGGGTCACCAAGGACCATTCCTACGTGCAGGAGCTGATCTCCGCCGGGCTCATCACCGAAGCGCAGGCCAAGGATCATCCGCAGAGGAACCTCGTCACAAGGGCGGTCGGCACCTCCAGGTTCGAGAAGGCCGACGTCGGCGTGAGGAGCTGGAAGAATGGCGATATACTCATGCTCTGCACGGACGGGCTCTGCGGCTCGGTCGACGATAAGGATATGGAGCGCCTCCTCAGGGGAACCGAGGATCTGCTCGATTGCTGCGATAATCTTACGGAACTTGCCCTTATGAACGGCTCTTCCGACAATATCACCGTCGTGCTGGTGAAAAATGCGGAGGTCGGCGCGTAAATGATAGGCAGAACGTTAAACGGAAGATACAGGATACTCAATAAGGTAGGCAGCGGCGGAATGGCCGACGTCTACTGCGCTTTGGATACTTACGAAGACCGCACGGTCGCCGTCAAGGTCTTAAAGCCCGAATTCAGCGACGATCCGCAGTATTTGAGAAGGCTCACGCGAGAGGCCCAGGCGATGGTCGCCCTCGAAAACGAGCATATCGTTACCCTTTACGATATGGGCAACGAGGGGGATATCCACTATCTCGTGCTCGAATACGTCAACGGCGAAACGCTCAGGGATCGCATGGACAGGGTAGGCCGTCTGCCCGAGGCGGAGGCGGTAAGCATCATGTGCGACGTTCTCGACGGGCTCTCGCACGCGCATAAGATGGGCCTCATCCACAGAGACGTCAAGCCCCAGAACATAATGATTACCGAGGACGGCGTCATCAAGCTGACCGACTTCGGCATCGCCAAGTTTGCCGGAAACGCCACCAAGACCTACGACGGCAAGGAGGCCATGGGCTCGGTCTACTACATTTCTCCGGAACAGGCCAAGGGCGAGGAGGTCGACGCGCAGACGGATCTCTACTCCGCGGGTATCCTGCTCTATGAAATGCTCCTCGGCAAGCCGCCCTTCTCGGGAGAGAACGCGGTGCAGGTCGCCCTCAAGCATATCAACGACGATATAGTGCCTCTCCATGAAGCCGATCCCGCCATTCCCGTCGCCATAAGCGACGTCGTGGCGAAGGCCTCGTCAAAGGAGCGCGAGCTTCGTTATACGAACGCGGACGATATGAAGAACGACCTCATGCGCGCGCTCAGGAACCCGCATTCGAGATTCGCGAAGCTCCACGCAGGCAAGTCCTTGCATACGGCCTTGCAGGAGGGCGGCTCCGAACACAAATCAAAGATAAGGGAACAGCTCCCGCATATCGCGATAGTCGCCTGCGTTCTCGGAATAATCGCCGTTTTCGCGGTAATGTTCATACTCTCAATGTCAGACGGCAGGGAGGAATACAACAGGGTGCCTAACTTCCTCGGCTATACGGAGGAGAAGGCAAGGGACTATGCCTCGAACCGCGGATTCAAGCTGCTTGTGATCGGTTACGAATCCTCCGACGAATACGACGTCGGCGAGATCTGCTATCAGTCTCCCGTGGCGCAGACCAAGGCCAAGCCCGATTCCATCGTCAGCGTTAAGATAAGCACGGGCATGGAGACGGTGCTCGTTCCGGATCTTTACGGGATGACCGTAGACGAGGCGAAAAAGGCTCTGGAGGCATTGGGCCTCGTTCTTGACAGCAATATCGAATACCAGACGGGCTCCGAACCCGTGGGAACGGTTATCGGTCAGTCGGCAAACCCCAACGAAACGCTGATGCGCGGTGATTCCGTTTCTATCACCGTCTGCAGGGAGTCGATATTCCAGACCACGAGGATGCCCATCGTTACGGGAAAGGACGTTTCCGAGGCCGTCAAAAAACTCGGGGATTCGAAGATAACGCATTACCGCATAAAGGTCGTGACGGAAAGCCCGGACGATAAGATCTACTCGAATTATCAGATCGTCGAGCAGAGTCCGACGGGCGGCATGAGCATAATCGCCGATACCGTCACGGTCGAGCTTACCATGTTCAGAGATTCCCTCGGCGAGTATAAAGCCGAGTTCTCGGAGAACGTGACGCTCGAAAATGAGACGAACACGGTCGTCGTTACGCTCCAGACCGATATAGGTGAGATAGTGCTCTTTGAAAGCGAGTATTCTCAGGGCACGTATTCCATACCTTTTACAGGCCGCTATTGGGAGCAGGGGAGCTACACCTGCGTTATCTACGTGAACGGCCAGGTACACACCAGCTTTAACAGGAACTTCGAATAACGGAGGAAGGCTTTGGAGTCTCGCAAACAGGGGAAGATCATAAAGGGAGTGGGCGGCTTCTACACCGTTCTCGGCGAGGATGGAAAGAAATGCGTCTGCAAGGCGAGGGGCCTTTTCAGAAAAAACGGGCAAACGCCTCTCCCGGGAGACAACGTTGAATTCTCCTTCAATAAGAAGGACGGCGGATACCTTATCTCGATCCTTCCAAGGGAGAACGAACTGATAAGGCCCGCCGTTGCGAATATCGATCTTTTGCTCATAGTGGTTTCCGCCCAGGAGCCCCTTCCCGATCTCGAGCTTGCGGACAAGCTGCTCCTATACTGCGCGAAGCAGAGGATAGAGCCAGTGCTCGTTATCAACAAATGCGACAACGGAACCAACGAAAGCGCGGCTTCCATAATCGGGCAGTACGACGGGGCGGTCGATAAAATAGTCTGCGTTTCAGCAGAGACCGGCTACGGAATGGACGCCCTGAGGGAGCTTCTAATGGGACGCACCATCTGCCTTGCGGGGCAGTCTGCTGTCGGCAAATCCTCCATGCTGAATACGCTTCTCGGCCTCGAACTAAAGACTGGCGAGCTCTCAGCTAAAACGGAAAGGGGCAGGCATACCACGAGGCACGCGGAGCTCATCCCCATGCCGAACGGAACGCTCATCGCAGATACTCCCGGGTTCAGCATGCTGGAGACCGTCTCCGTGGAGCCCGAGGAGATCCCGCTCATGTACAGGGATTTTTCGGAGTATTCCAACGGATGCAGATTCGTCGGCTGCATGCACGTTTCCGAGCCGGACTGCGCCGTAAAGGAAGCCGTGGAAAACGGAAACGTCAACAGGGAAAGATATTCAAGATACGTTAAAATACTAAACGAAGCAATAGAGATCAGGAGGCACAAGTATGACTGACAGGATCTACGTCGCACCGTCCGTTCTTTCGGCGGATTTCACAAGGATGGGGGAGGAGGTCGCCTCTTTGAAGGAGCTCGGCGCCGACTACGTTCATCTTGACGTTATGGACGGCAATTTCGTTCCGAACATTACCTTCGGAGCTCCGATGTGCAGGGCTTTGAGGCCCAAGACCGACCTCGTTTTCGACGCGCACCTTATGGTGGCCGAACCCGCAAAATGGGTCAAGGACTTCGCCGAAGCCGGCGCGGACATAATAACCTTCCACGCGGAGGCGGATATCCACGCCCACAGGACGGCGCAGCTCATCAGATCATACGGCAAAAAGGCCGGCATCGCGCTCAATCCCGCGACGCATCATTCGGCCGTTGAATACCTTCTCGAAAGCGTCGATATGGTGCTCGTTATGAGCGTTAATCCCGGCTTCGGGGGACAGAAGTTCATCTATCCCGTCCTCAAAAAGATAGAAGCCATAAGGGAACTCGCATTAAAGAGGGGCCTCGATCTCGATATAGAAGTGGATGGCGGCGTCAACGAGACGACCGCGAAGCTCTGCCGCGACGCGGGCGCGAACGTGCTCGTCGCGGGGAACGCGGTGTTCAAGGCCGCTGACAGAAAACAGATGATAAGCTTGATAAGGGGTAACTGATGGCAAAGAAAGGCAAGGGCGATCAGCTCAGTTTCGGCGATAATACGGAGATATTCAACGTCGTCAGCATGGACGACGTGATGCATGATTCCATGCTTCCGTACGCCGAGCACGTCATTCTCGAGAGGGCGCTTCCGCGGGTAGAGGACGGTCTTAAACCTGTCCAGCGCAGGATCATTTACACGATGCTGGAGCTTGGCAACACGCCCGATAAACCTCATAAGAAATCCGCGCGTATCGTCGGCGAATGCCTCGGTAAGTTCCATCCGCACGGCGACAGCTCCGTTTATGACGCGATGGTCAGGATGGCGCAGGATTTCAATATGCGTCTTCCCCTCGTCGACGGACACGGCAATTTCGGAAGCATAGACGGCGACTCCGCCGCCGCAATGCGTTATACCGAGGTGCGTATGGCGCCCTCCGCGATGGACATGGTGCGCGACATCGAGAAGGATACCGTCAAATTCTGCCTCAATTTCTCGGATACGCTGAAGGAGCCCGAGATGCTTCCCGGCAGATTCCCGAACCTTCTCATTAACGGCGCTAACGGCATCGCCGTCGGCCTTACGACCTCCATCCCCACGCATAACCCCAAAGAGGCCATCGACGCCGTCATTGCGAGGATCAAGGATCCCAAGATCTCGCTTGACGAAATTATGAAGATAATGCCATGCCCCGATTTCCCGACGGGGGGCTACATCATCAAATCGCCCGAGATCCGCACGGCTTACGAAACGGGCAGGGGAAAGCTCATTAACAGGGCCAAGACGCAGATAGAGACTCTCAAAAACGGCAAAAAGCAGATAGTCGTCACCGAGTTCCCGTATCAGGTCAATAAGGCGCGCGCGCTTGAAGGCATACTTAAGCTCGTACAGGAGAAGAAGACCGCCTTCGCGAACGTTACCGATATCAGGGACGAATCCGACAGGCACGGCATAAGGGCCGTTATCGAGCTCAAAAAGGACGCCGACGAGCAGAAGATACTCAGGAATCTGTTCAAGTATTCCGATCTGCAGAGGACGTTCGGCGTTATCATGGTTGCGATAGCCGAGGGCAAGCCCAAGCAGCTTTCGCTCCTCGAGCTGATCGATCATTACATCAGGTATCAGGAAGAGGTCGTCACCAAGCGCACACGCAACGAGCTTGAGGCTGCCGAGCACAGGGCACATATACTCGACGGCTTGATGATAGCGCTCCTCAATATCGACGAGGTCATAAAGCTCATTAGGGCATCCAAATCGCCCAAGATCGCGAAGCAGGGCTTGATGGATATGTTCGACCTCACGGCCATACAGGCGGACGCCATCCTCGATCTGAGGCTCCAAAGGCTGACCAATCTCGAACAGATCGCGATCGAACGCGAGCACGACGATCTTATCAAGGAGATCGCAAGGCTCAAAGGTCTGCTCGCATCCAAGAAAAAGCTCGATAAGATGATAATCGACGAGCTGACCGAGATCTCGAACAAATACGCCGATCCGAGGCGCACTCAGCTCATTTCCGACGACGGTACCGTTGAGGAAGAGGAGGAGACCGCTGAGGTTGACGAGCCCGCGGCCGTGCTCGTACTGCCCGATAACAAGCTCCGCAGGATCCCGCTGAAGCTGCTTACGGACGAGCTTGTCGAATCAGACGGCGCAGTCGACGTCTATAAAACGATGACAGCAAACACGCTGAGGCTCTTTACCGATACCGGCTTCATGCTTTCGCTGCCGATATCGGATATCCCTGAGATAAAGCCCACCGCAAAGCCCACGAATCTTTCCGCGCTGATCCCCATGGAGAACGGCGAGAAGGTCATAGGCTCGTTCATAGAGGACGCCAAGGCCGGCAGGTACATATTCTATACGGCGTCCGGCATGGTCAAATCCACCGCCGCCGAGGAATACATAACCAAGACCAAGCGCGTCGCCGCGATAAACCTTAAGGACGACAAGCTGATCGGTTTCGAATACGTGCTTGACGAGACCGAGCTCGGCATACTCCTCATGACAAAGAAAGGCATGGGCATAAGGTTCGATATCGCTTCCATTCCCGTTACCGGAAGGCAGACGGGAGGCGTGCACGGCATAAAGCTCGACGAGGGCGACAGCGTTCTCTGGGGGCATTCCGTCAACGAGGAGGGCGAGATACTGACCGTGACCGACAGGGGATACATGAAGCGCAGCTTCGTATTCGATCACGATCTGCAGGGCAGGAACGGCAGGGGAGCCGTCTCCTTCGGATTCAAGAAGAACGGTTCCAACGGCACGGAGCTCGTATCTGTCCTTCACGTGACCGAGCCGCGCGATATCACGCTTACACAGCTTCACGGGACGAAGACCGTTATCAATTCCGAGGAAGTAAAGATCGAATCGAGAAACGGCAAAGGCCAGCTCATGGTCATGGTAATACTCGACGACGTGATAGTAAAAGCCGAATAATATACTTTGTTTAGGTGCTTTACAAACCGGATTTGCTGTCGTATAATAGCAAAGCAGTTTGAATAAAGCGCTTGGGGCTTTAGCGAAGTTGGCTATCGCGCTACACTGGCAGTGTAGAGATCACCGGTTCGAATCCGGTAAGCTCCACCATAAGAAACACATCGGCATCGCCGGTGTGTTTTTTATGGTCGTACATGAAGAGATTCTGAACCGCGAGAATTTGCAAAGCAAATTCTCTGACGCATCGCTCAGCTTGCTGCTATCGAAACGGAGCCTTTGCGATGCGGCGGTTCAGGATCCGGTAAGCTCCGAGGTGAAGGTGATCCTGACTGTATTTTGAATCATTGAAAACAGCATACCGAGATGGTATAATTTCCTCAGCAAATCGAGTTTTTACGAGGTGTGCATATGCCGTATGAAGACGGAGCAATTGTTTCCGAATGGATGGCAAGGCTCAAAGATCTGAATGTCAGAACGAAGAAAATGTTCGGCTGTTATTGCCTGTATTGCGACGGACAAGCTGTAGGGTGGATACATAACAGCGTGCTTTCTTTGCGTGAGGTTGGGCTTACATACCTTCCCGAAGATATTAAACGACCCGGTCAGGAGGATAGGATCCAAGAGATAGTTATTCCTTTAGACTGCGTCAGCGCCGAATGGCTTCCAAAGGCCGTTCAGGATACGGCGAATATCCGGAAAAGAGCTGAATAGTCCCGGTTTTCGAGCTCTGCTCCGGTACTCTTTTTTCTTTATTTGCATTGATCTGTCTGCTGTAACGGTTTTTCTTGCCAATTCCGTCTGCTTCATGCTATACTTTATATATACCACACAGGAGGCTCATTATGAAACTCGTCGTAGACGCTCTTATCGAGATACCGCTCGGTTCTCACAATAAATACGAATCCGATCCCGAGACGGGAAGGATACGCCTTGACCGCGTTCTTTACAGCGCGATGATCTATCCGACGGAGTACGGAATAATAGAAAACACGCTTGCTCCGGACGGCGATCCTCTCGACATACTCGTTATCTGCAAGGATCCGACTTTCCCGGGCTGTACCGTTCCCGCGCGAGTGCTGGGTTACCTCATGATGACGGACAGCGGCAAGGGCGATTACAAGCTCATTTCCGTCGTCGATTGCGATCCGAGATACGAGAACATACACGATCTTCACGATCTTCCCGAATTCCAGCTGAAGGAGATCAAGAATTTCTTCTCAAATTACAAGGTTCTCCAGAACGTCGACGTCGAGGTAGGCGAGTATTATCCCAAGGAGGAAGCGATAAAGATCATCGACGAATGCAGGAAAAGATACGTCGAAAGCATAAGCGATCAGCTCTTCGAAGAGGAATGATACTGCCTTTCCGCTTACAAAGAAAAATAAAAAAACACTTCCCATTTTCTTAAAACTGTGTTATAATTTTTTAGTTAATGAGCGGAGGTGTTTTTTGATGGCCAACAGCATGACGGGCTTCGGCAGAGCCAATCTTCTTGCGGACGGCAGGGAGATGACCGTCGAACTCAAGAGCGTCAATCACCGTTATCTCGATCTTTCTTTCAGGATGCCGAGGCATATCTCCTTCCTTGAGGACGATATAAGGCGTCTGCTTACCGAAAGGCTCACAAGGGGGCACGTTGACGTGTTCGTCACCTATCGCAACACTAGGGACGACGCAAGGACGGTCGTGTTCGATTCGGCGCTTCTCGGCGCATATCTTAAAGCCGCGGAGGAATGCACCCAAAAGTACGGCCTCAGGAACGATATGTCCGTAACCAGCGCACTTCGCATGCCTGACGTAATGGACGTCGTGGAGGCGGAAGAGGACAGGGAAGCCGTTACCGCGCTGCTGCTCGGCGCGCTCAACAAAGCCTGCGACGAGCTGATCGGTATGCGAAAGGTCGAGGGCGAGAGGCTTTGCCGCGATCTTCTTTCAAGACTCGAAACCGTCCTCGCCATCAGGGAAAAGATCGCCCTTCGCGCGCCTTCCGTAGTGGAGGATTACAGGCTTAAGCTGAACGAAAGGATCAACGCTATACTGACCTCCGCCGAGGTCGATACCGCAAGGCTTGCGACCGAAGTCGCCCTCTTTGCGGATAAGGCCAATATCGACGAGGAACTCGTCAGGCTTCAAAGCCACGTCGCCGCAGCGAGGGATCTTTTGGAAAACGGCGCCGCTGTCGGGCGGAAGATGGATTTCATAGTTCAGGAAATGAACCGCGAGTTCAATACCATAGGCTCCAAAGCAAACGATAAGGAGATCACGGCGCTTGTTATCGAAGGCAAGGCCGAGATCGAGAAGATAAGGGAACAAGTTCAGAATCTGGAATAACCTGGGGGAATTATGAAGAGAGGCATTCTTTATATCATTTCCGGTCCGTCCGGAGTCGGCAAAGGCACCATCGCAAGGGCGCTTCTTGAGGCAAGCGAAGGCAGCATGGTATTCTCCGTTTCGGCAACCACCAGGGCGCCGAGACCGGGCGAGGAGCACGGCCGCGAGTATTTCTTCATCACCCGTGAGGAATTCGACCGCATGATCGAAGAGGGCGAGTTCCTTGAGTACATGAACGTTTTCGGCAGGAATTATTACGGCACTCCCCGCAGATACGTCGAGGAGCAGCTTGAAGCCGGGCGCGACGTTCTGCTCGATATCGACGTGAACGGCGCTATGAAGGTCAAGGAGAATTGCCCCGAAGCGGTCGCGATAATGCTGGCGCCTCCCAGTATGGCGGAGCTCCGCCGCAGGCTCGAAAACAGGGGCACCGAGACGCAGGAGGTCATCGAACGCAGGCTTGCCGAAGCCAAGTCCGAGCTTTCCAGGATGAACGAGTACGATTACGTTATAGTAAACGACGATCTTCTGACGGCGATCGAGCAGTGCCAAAGGATAGTCGAAACCAGCAAGTACACGCCCGCGTACTGCGTTGAATTCGTAAACGACCTCATCAACGAGGATTTTTGACAGTTATAACAGGAGGATTACCATTATGATGAATCAACCGCCGGTAAACGAGATCGAAGTCAAGGCCGGATGCCGTTATATGCTCGTTACGAGCGTTGCCAAGCGCGCGAGGCAGATCATGCGCTCCGGTGAGGATATCGGCAACGAGAAGCCCGTTTCCCTCGCCGTAGAAGAGCTGAACGAGAATAAGCTCACCATCAAGTATCCCGACGAATACAAAAAAACCTCGGAGTTCTGATCGGCTCCGATGATCCGGCGAGGTGAAAAGCTTGTTTGCAAAGCTCATTATTGATATAGCAAACTCCAACGTGGACAGGCTTTTCACCTATGCCGTTCCCGATGAACTCGATGTCCGGGCAGGGCATCGGGTTCTTGTGCCTTTTGGGAGATCAAACAAGCCCAAAGAGGGTTTCGTAATAGAGGTCTGCCCCGAATACGATACCGGATTCGAGGTCAAATCCGTGATAAAAACGATGGAGCCGTATACGGCTCTGCTTCCCGACCAGATAGAGCTTGCAAAGTGGATCTCCAAAGCGTACCACTGCACTCTTTGCGACGCGCTGAGGCTCATGCTTCCTTCTCAATTGAGGGGATCGCGGGTAAAGGAAAAGACCGTCAGAACGGTCTGCGCGGCTCCGGGAATCGATCGCGAAAAGGTCAGGAGCACTTTCTTAAAGAAGGACGGCACGGCGAGGTCGCCAAAGCAGCTTGAGGTTTTCGATCTGCTTTTCGATTCCGGAACGAGCATGTCCGTTGAGGATCTTTCGGCATACATACCCAACGCCTCCGCGGCGGTATCCGCATTGCTTAAGAAGGGCTGTATCGTCGAAAAGGACTTCGTGACGTTCAGGAGCCCCTTTGCGAACGAGATAAAGCCCGACGTCCCGCCTGAGCTTACGAAGGCCCAGCTTTCCGCGCTCGAAGCCGTGAAGAACGGCCGCGAGGGGGACGTATTCCTCCTTCACGGCGTCACGGGAAGCGGCAAGACGGAGGTATACCTCAATGCTATAAAGGCCGTGCTCGAAGCAGGCGGCGGCGCGATAGTGCTCGTTCCCGAGATATCGCTTACCCCTCAGACGACCGACCGATTCAGAAGCAGATTTGGCGAGACCGTAGCCGTCATGCACAGCCATTTGAGCATGGGCGAGCGCTATGACGAGTGGCGAAGGATCAGGCTCGGCAAGGCAAGGGTTGTCGTCGGAGCAAGATCCGCCGTATTCGCTCCCGTAGAAAACCTTAAGCTCATCATTATAGATGAAGAGCACGAGCCTTCCTACCGATCGGAAAGCACGCCGACTTATTCCACGGACGAGGTCGCCGTGAGGCGCGTAAGGCTCACAGGAGGCAAGCTGATACTCGGCAGCGCAACGCCCCAGCTGATATCGTATCTTCGCGCAAAACAGGGCGCGTATAAGCTGCTTGAGCTCCCGGAAAGGATCAACGGCATCCCCATGCCGGAGGTCGAGATCGTCGATATGCGAAGCGAGTTCATGTCGGGCAATACGAGCATTTTCTCAAAGGATCTTGAGCGGAAGCTGAAGGACTGCATAGGCGGGGGCGAGCAGGCGATACTCTTCCTTAACAGAAGGGGATACTCATATCACGGCGAATGCAGAGCCTGCGGCTTCGTTTTCAAATGCCCGCACTGCGACGTCGCTATGACGTATCATAAGTTCGACGGCTCGCTGAGATGCCATTATTGCGGGTATTCCGTAAGGGTCCCATCCGTTTGCCCGTCGTGCGGCTCCAAATATATCAAATTCTCCGGTATCGGAACACAGCAGGTCGAGGAACAGCTTAAAAAACTGATCCCCGGCGTCAGGTGCCTCAGGATGGATACCGACACCACCGGAGGGAAGACCTCCCACAGGGACATACTCGACAGCTTCACCCGGGGCGAGGCAGACGTATTGATCGGCACGCAGATGGTGGCGAAGGGCCTCGATATCCCGGGCGTGACGCTCGTTGGCGTCGTATTTGCGGACGCTTCGCTCTTCCATTCCGATTACAGGAGCGGAGAGCGCACCTTCCAGCTTTTGACGCAGGTCGCAGGCAGAGCAGGCCGCGCCGTAAAGGATGGAGAGGTGAAGAAGGGCAAGGTGGTCGTGCAGACCAACGCTCCGAACCATCGCGCAGTTCTGCTTTCCGCGCAGCATAATTACAAGGGATTCTTCGACCTTGAAATAAAGGACAGACTCCGCACGCTATTCCCGCCATTCGCCGTTTTTGCGAGAGCGCTGTTTGAATGCGCTAACGAGAACGCCGCCGCGGAATACGCCGAGCGCTTCGCCAAGGAGGCCGAGACGGAGCTCAAAAAAGTCCTCTCCAAATACGACGCGGAGGGTGAGCTGCTGTTCGTATCTTACGGGGCCGCCCCTATAAGAAAGAGGGATAATCTTTATAGGTACGCGGTAATGCTGAAGCTCGCAAGAACTAAGCACACGAGCGAGGCCGTCACCGCGCTATGGAGGCTTTCGGACGGATTCGATGCGGAAGGCCTTCGCGGGGTCGAGATAAACCCCAACGAACTGCTGTGATGACGTGAACCAAGGATAGTCTGTTTCATCGCGATATCCTGAGCCACGACCTCATAAGATCCATAAGATAATCCTTGAATACCGCTTTTTCGACGGCTTCTGCGGATAGTATCGGCACTTCGCCCAATACTTCGCCGGAGCCGTTTTTAAGTATCAGCGTTCCTATGCGCTGATCCTTTTCTATGGGCGCTTCGACTGATTCGGGAAGGACGGTCTCCGATAGGAGCTTCGTATTCGTTACGGGCATCAGAGCCGCAACGGCCGAACCCGTTATAAGTTCGACCTCCTTCGTTTTTCCGTTTATTACGGCAATGCTGCCTATGCTTTCGCCCGCGCCTCCCAAGGAGACGGATCTGTACGAAGCGAAGCCGTGGTCGAGCAGTTCCGATGCGAGTTTGAACCTTGAAGCCGAATCGGGAAGGCCGGCTGTCACCGCAAGCAGAGTCGTCGTGCCCCGTCTGGCTATGAAGGCTCCGCAGTAGTTTGAAGAACCGACAGAGCCCGTGGCGATCCCGAAACAACCGGAATAGAACCTCACAAGCCTGTTCGGGTTTACGAGCTCCGTAGCGGCTGCGCTTTCATGCGTGATGCTGTCCGTGTAAACGGAAGAGTATTTCAGGAAAGACTCACTGTCTGCAAGTTTTGAGCAGATATTTGCCAATTCTTTTACGGAAAGGGTTTCGCCTTTTCCCATATAGCTTTCGGCAAAGGCACCGCAGTTCAAAGCTCCCAGCATTTCGTTTACCGCTTCAAGCCCCGCGGCGGTGGATGGGTAAAGCTTCTGCATGAGCGCGCATACGGCGTCGCCCGCGTTAAGTATGACCGAGGCCTTTAGCAGCTGCCCCGCGGAAATGCTTTCGTTGGGCGAGAGGAACGCGGTAGCTCCCTTAATTGCCGCCGCCTCGCGCGATACAGTTACCGTGTCGTCCTCCTTGATAGAGCCTTCGTCGAAAGCTCGGCAAATGAGAAGCAGCGCGGGCAGGCGTACGAGCCCCGCCGGGTCGATGCTTTCGTCCGCGTTTTTTTCTATTATCGTTTTGCCGCTCGCGACGTCGATAAGTATCGCCGCCGAAGCTTTTTTGAGGCTGTCTTCGGGATAGGGTGAAGCCGCGCACGGCAATGCCGAAAGCAGCATAATGGCGATCATTATTGAAATAAGCTTTTTCACGTTATAATTCTCCCGACAGTTGTTTGTAGAATTGTATTCCCGAAGAATATTAAAAAATGCCCCGTGCCAAGCCATCTGTTTGTTGCCAATAACGCTTTTTTGTATTATAATCAGATCATGGAAAGTATGGACTTATACTTATTTGGAGGGATACTTTGGATAAAGCTCTGCTTGGAAGCATATTGAAAACGGTCGAAAAGCCTTCCCGCTATACGGGCGGCGAGCTCAACATGAGAGTTAAGGAGCTTACCGCGCCCGACGGGAAAAAGCTTTTCCGTTTCGCGCTCTGCTTCCCCGACGTTTACGAGATCGGCATGAGCCACCTCGGCTCGCGCATCGTTTATAACGTGCTCAATGAAAGAGAGGATACCTACTGCGAGCGCGCGTTCGCTCCGTGGTTCGACATGGAGAACGCCATGAGGGAGAACGATATCCCGTCCTATTCTCTTGAAACGCTCACGCCGCTCGGAGAATTCGATATTATCGGTTTTTCTCTTCTTTATGAAATGTGCTATACCAATATCCTTACCCTGCTCGATCTTGCAGGCATCCCGCTTTTTAGCAGGGACAGGGGAGAGGAATATCCGCTGATAATCGCGGGCGGGCCCTGCGTCTGCAATCCCGAGCCCGTGGCCGATATAATGGACGCGCTCGTTTTCGGCGACGGCGAGGAGGTCATGAACGAATTCATGGACGTTTACTCTGCCTGCCGCGCTGAAAAGCTCACGAAACGGGAGACTCTTTTAAGGCTCGCTCAAATAAAGGGCGTTTACATTCCCGCTTTTTACAGCCCCGAGTATGATGAAAACGGCAATTTCAAGGAGCTCGTCAAGACGGAGGCTTCAGCGCCCGACAGGATCGAGCGCAGGATAGTGAAGGATCTTGACAAGGCCGTCTATACCGGGAAGCTCATCGTTCCCTATATGAGCATAGTGCATGACCGCGTCGCTCTTGAAATATTCCGCGGCTGCACCCGCGGCTGCAGATTCTGCCAGGCGGGATTCATTTACAGGCCCGTGCGTGAGCGCGAGATGGGAACCGTTATTAAGCAGGCGGATGATTCGCTCGACTGCACCGGTTATGATGAGATCTCGCTTTTCTCGCTTTCCAGCGGCGATTATTCGCATATCCACGAGCTCGTACCGCTCATACTCGATCGCTATGAAAAGGACAGGGTAAGCGTTTCGCTTCCTTCCTTGAGGATAGATTCGTTCCTGAAGGACGACCTCGAAAAGATACAGAAGGTCAGAAAGACCGGTCTGACTTTCGCTCCCGAAGCGGGAACGCAGAGGCTGAGGGACGTCATAAACAAGGGCGTTTCAGAGGAGGATCTTTTAAGATCCGTGCACGACGCGTTCGTCGCAGGATGGCACGGCGTCAAGCTGTATTTCATGATAGGTCTTCCCACGGAGACGGACGAGGACGTATTGGGCATAGCCGAGCTTGCGCGCAAGGTCAGCCGCGAATTCTACTCCATGCCAAAGGAGCTGCGCGGAAAGGGCCTCAGGTGCACCGTATCCGCGTCGACCTTCGTGCCCAAACCCTTCACGCCCTTCCAGTGGGAACCCCAGATATCCACGGAAGAGGTGCTCCGCCGTCAGGCGCTCCTCAGGAATGCGCTGAAGGGCATAAGGGGCGTTGAGTTTTCGTGCCATTATTCCGAGACCAGCCGGCTTGAGGCCGCCTTCGCAAGGGGCGACCGGAGGCTTAACCCCGTCCTCGTTTCCGCCTTCAAAGCGGGAGCCAAGCTCGATTCCTGGGACGAGCATTTCAATAAGCTCGCATGGGAGCACGCTTTTGTCGAAAACGGGCTTACAGTCGAGCAGTTCGCAAACCGCAGGATAGGCATTGACGAGCCCCTTGCCTGGAACCGCATGGACGCGCTCGTTTCGCCCGATTACCTCGTAAAAGAGCATGAGAAAGCTTACGAGGCCGTTACTACCCGCGACTGCAGGAAGGGCTGCAACGGGTGTTTCGGCGCGAGATGCCGCGAGATATGCGGCAAGAAGGACGGTGCCGTATGAGGCTTGCGGTCAAATTCAAAAAGGGCGTTCCCGTCAGATTCGTTTCCCATCTCGACGTGCAGAGGCTCTTTCACAGGGCTTTCAGAAGGGCCAAGCTTCCCCTTGCATATTCGCAGGGCTTCAATCCGCATCCGCTCGTTTCCTTTGCTGCGGCGCTTTCCGTCGGCATGACGAGCGACGGGGAGTATCTTGACGTTATTCTTACCGAGGGCATGACTCCCGAAGAATTCAGGTCAAGGCTTGATCCTGTACTGCCCGAAGGAGTGGAGATCGTTTCCGTGATGGATCTCGGCGAATCGAAAAAGAGCCTCACATCTGCTATGAGGACTGCTTCATATACCGCGAACGTGCTTTTCGACGCGGACGTTTCGCAGGAGGCCGTATCCTCCGCAATAACCGGGCTTCTTTCCGGCGAGATCGTGGTCATGAAGAAGACCAAGGGCGGCATTAAGCCCACCGATATAAGGCCCATGGTAATAGAGCTCGATCTCGTTTCTCTTGCGGAGAGGAACGCCGTATTCAAGCTGAAGGGCGTTCTTTCCGCCGAGGGCGGTCTTAATCCCGATATGCTGCTTGCGGAGCTTTACAAAAAGCTCGGCGTCTCGGGAGCTTCCGAAGTAAACCGGGACGAGATAGAGATGGATATCGATTCTCTGCTCGCCTGAAAATATTGGAGTTTCAAATGAAACCACGCTTGAACGACAACGCCGAGAAGACCATTCTCGTCGACGTCAATCCGTACAGGACGAGGGTAATGCTGCTTGAAGACGGCGTTCCCGTCGAGTTCTATATCGAACGGCGCGACAAGGAGAGGCTGGTCGGCAACATTTACAAGGGGAAGGTGCAGAACGTTCTTCCCGGCATGTACGCGGCCTTTATCAACATCAACGCCGAAAAGAACGCGTTCCTTTACGCGGGTGATATCAAGCCCGATTCGCTCCTTAACGACGAGGTCCAGATAGAGGGCAAGTTCACTCCGTCCATGATCTGCGACGTTGTAAGATCGGGACAGGATATACTCGTGCAGATCGTGAAGGAGCCCATAGGCACGAAGGGCGCGAGGGCGACGACGCAGATCTCGCTGCCGGGAAGGAACGTAGTATTCCTTCCCACGGTGGATTTTATCGGCATCAGCAAAAGGATATCGAAGGACGAGGAGCGCAAACGCCTGAAGGCCATCGTTTCGGAGGTGCTTCCCGAGGGCACGGGCGTTATCGTAAGGACTGCCGCAGAAGGGCTTGACGAGGAAAGCATCAGAGCGGATCTTGTTACCCTTGTTGAGGAATGGGAAAGGATCAAGGCCCGTTACAGGGCGTCGAAGGCTCCCGCTCTCATCCATAAGGACGACGCGCTCATTATCCGCACAGTTCGCGATCTGTTCACCGGTAACGTCGGAAAGATGATAGTGAACGAGCGCGAGCATTTCGAGCTGCTTCGTTCCCTCGTGCCCGCCGATAAGCGGGATAAAGTCGAATTCTATGATGATGAAAAGGATCTCTTCGTCAGATACGGAGCCGAAAAAGCCCTTGACGAGGCGCTTTCAAGGCGCGTGTGGCTGAAAAGCGGCGCGTACATCGTTATCGACAGGACGGAGGCTTTGACAAGCATAGACGTCAATACGGGCAAATACGTCGGCAGCGTGAGCCTTGGGAGGACCATCGTCGAGACCAACAAGGAGGCGGCCTTCGAGATCGCCCGTCAGCTGAGGCTGAGGGATATCGGCGGTATCGTAATAATCGATTTCATAGATATGGAGTCGGAGGAGGATCGCCGAGCCGTGATAGATACGCTCACCGAGGCGTTAAGATGCGACAGCACAAAGACGGTCGTACTCGGTATGACCGCGCTCGGCCTTGTTGAGGTAACGAGGAAGAAGCTCAGCGCGAGCATATCCGCAACGCTTCAAAGGGAATGCCCTTACTGCAAGGGCACGGGGCTCGTTCCTTCTTCGCAGACGACGGCGCTGAACATCAGAAGGGACGTTCTTGAGAGGATGGCGTTCGATAAGGACGTTCAGGGATACGTTATCACGGCGGTTCCCTCCGTCGCCGAGCTTCTTGAAAAGTACATTGACGAGGAGAAGAAAAACACGCCGGCGCTGGACGGGATCAGTATAACGATAAAGGGCGACGCGGCTCTCGGAGCGGGGGAGTACCACATCAAAAATATATAGTTAAAACATGGGTTTTTTCCGATTTTTATGCTTGACAGTACAGGCGCAGACTGATATAATAGCGCTTGTGCTTTGTTTATGGTGGAGTAGCACGGTCACTAGCCCCGACGCGGCTGCCCATTATAAAAAAAGAGTATAACAATTATGTTTAATACCTATTTGGAGGTCATTGCATGAAGAGCTATATGGCAAAAGCAGAGACCATGGAACGCAAGTGGTATCTGGTGGATGCAGAGGGCATGGTGCTCGGCCGTCTCGCTTCCCAGGTTGCCGCCATTCTCCGTGGCAAGCATAAGCCCATCTATACCCCGCACGTCGACTGCGGCGATCACGTTATCATAATCAATGCCGATAAGGTCGTTCTCACCGGCAAGAAGCTCGATGAGAAGCTCTATCGTCATCACAGCAGCTATCCCGGCGGACTCAAAGAGGTCAAGTATCGCGACCTCATGGCCAAGAAGCCCGAATTCGCCGTTTACGAAGCTATCCGCTGCATGATGCCCAAGGGTCCCCTTGGCAGGCAGATGCTTACAAAGGTTCGTATCTATCGTGGTTCCGAACATAAGCAGGCCGCCCAGAAGCCCGAGGTTCTCGTGCTCAAATAATCGGGAGGAGGAAAAGATTTATGGCATCCGTTACTCAGTATCTTGGTACAGGCAGGCGTAAAAAGTCCGTTGCCAGAGTCCGCCTCGTTCCCGGCACCGGCGTTATCACCATCAACAAGAGGGACATCGACGATTACTTCGGATACGAGACCCTCAAGATGATCGTTCGCGATCCCCTCAAGCTCACCGATAATCTCGGCAAGTTTGACGTTATCGTTAACGTTTACGGCGGCGGTTTCACCGGCCAGGCCGGCGCGATCCGTCACGGCATCTCCCGCGCTCTTCTGAACGTTGACCCCGAGCTTCGCGGTCAGCTCAAGAAGGCCGGTTTCCTTACCCGCGATCCTCGCATGAAGGAGCGCAAGAAGTACGGTCTCAAAGCAGCCCGTCGTGCGCCTCAGTTCAGCAAGCGTTAATTGCGGATCAGCAAACAAAGAAACCTCGGTATCGTTTCGATACCGGGGTTTTTCTTTTATGAGCATAGCCATATTTAGGTATTGGATCGGTTTACTTGTACTTTGCAGTATGCTATAATCCGGATATAAACTATCGCACGAGGTCTCGTATGAGCAAATACGAAAGCTATCTTCTGTTCTTCGCCTCAAAGCTCGGGAGGCGTTCCTTCACGCTCGTCAAGGGCGAGGGAAGGGTCATGATATCCGCTCCGCACAGCGCCGAACAGACGCGCAACGGCAGAAAGAAATACGGCGAATACCTCACTGGTGTGCTCGCCAATATGCTGCACGACGAGCTCGGCTGCCCGATCATCTGCAAGACGAAGAACTGCAAGGATGACGCCAACTACGACGAAAAGAGCAGATACAAGCAGAAGCTGAAAAAGTACGTGATAAAAAACAAGATCGGATATCTTATCGACCTGCACCAGATGAACCCCCAAAGACCGGAGGGTATTGCCGTAGGAACGGGGGAGGGGCGCAATATTTCAGCCGATCCCGGTATCGCGGACAGATTCGTTAAGTGTTTCGAAGACGCGGGAATAGACGGCGTAGCGATCGACAAGCCCTTCTCGGCAATTAATCCCAACACCGTCTCCTCGTTCATAGCGAGGGAATGCGGCATACCCTGCGTTCAGCTTGAATTCAATACAAGGCTGCTTTCAAAAAGGTATTCGGAATGCCGTTACGATGAGATACTTTCGTCCATGGCGAAGCTGATAAAAGAACTGAACGGGGATGCGAACGGATAATGAAACGGATCTATTATAACGGAAAAGTCTATACGGGCGAACTGCCTTTTACGGAGGCTTTCTCGGTCTCGGACGGAAGGTTCCTTCAAGTCGGCAGCAACGAGGAAATACTGTCGGCTAAAGAGGAATGCGACGAGCTGATCGACCTTGAAGGCGCTTTCGTATGCGCGGGATTCAACGATTCGCATATGCATCTTCTGGGATTCGGCCAGGCGCTCTCATTTGCGCCGTTAGCTGAGCATACGGATTCCCTTGCTGCCGTGATCGAATGCCTCAGGACGCATCTCAATACGCATGAATTCGGCGCAGGCCGCTGGCTTTGCGGAAGGGGCTGGAATCAGGACTTTTTCACCGATACGGACAGGATGCCCAACAGGCATGATCTTGACTGCGTATCAAAGGATATCCCCATCATTATCACGAGGACGTGCGGGCATTGCTGCGTCGTAAATTCCAAGGCGCTTGAGCTTGCTGGAATCAATGCCGATACTCCTTCGCCCGAGGGAGGGGCCATAGGGATGGAGAACGGCGAGCCCGACGGAAGGCTTTTCGATAACGCGATAGACCTCCTTAACGCATGCCGCCCCTTGCCCGATAAGGCGGAGATAAAGGATATGATCCGGCTTGCCTGTAAAAAGCTCAACAGCTTCGGCATTACGAGCTCGCAGACGGACGACTACTGCGTTTTCCGCGGAGTGCCTTATGAGATCGTCAATGAAGCTTACCGCGAGCTCGAGTCCTCCGGCGAGCTGACGGTGAGGGTTTACGAGCAGTGCAATTTCACTGAAACGAGCGAGCTCGTCCGCTTTCTTGATGACGGGCTCGTTACCGGAAAAGGGAGCGATCTGTTCAGGATCGGGCCGTTGAAGCTTCTCGGCGACGGCGCTTTGGGAAGCAGGACGGCGTACCTTTCAAAGCCCTATCTCGGGACGGATAACGAGCGCGGTTTTCCTCTCTTCTCAAGAGAGAAAATGAACGAGCTCGTTTCAATTGCGAACCGTAACGGGATGCAGGTAGCCGTTCATGCGATAGGCGACGCATGTCTTGATATGGTGCTCGACGCGATAGAGAACGCTCTTGAAGAATGCCCGAGGAAGGATCACAGGCACGGCGTCGTCCATTGCCAGATATCGAGGAAGGATCAGCTCGAGAGGATCGCAAAGCTGGATCTGCACGTTTACGCACAGAGCATTTTCCTCGATTATGATAATCATATCGTAGAAAAGCTCGTCGATCCCGAGACTGCCCGAACCAGCTATTGCTGGCGTACGCTGATGAAAAAAGGAGTATCGGTCTCCAACGGCTCGGATTGCCCCGTCGAACTGCCCGACGTGATGAAAGGCATACAATGCGCGGTTACGCGAAGGTCTTTGGACGGCGCGGGCCCGTTGAATATCGGCGAAGCGTTCACCGTAAAAGAGGCCATAGACAGCTTTACAAAAGAGGGAGCCGTTTCGAGCTTTGAAGAGAATGAGAAGGGTTTTATAAGGGCCGGATACCTTGCCGATTTTGTGATAATGGAGAGCGATCCGTTCGAATCGGAGGCGGAAGAGCTTCACGAAATAAAGCCAAAGGAAACCTATTTGAGCGGACGATGCGTATATAAAGCATAATAAAAAGCCCTGCCGATAATCCGGCGGGGCTTTTAAAGTCGATCGGTTATTCCAGGGCGAGGATGAATTTGCAGATCAAGGTAATATCCGCGGTATTGGGAACGCCGTCGTCGTTGAAATCGGCGTTGATCCTGCCCTGCATTGATATCTCAGCTTGATTGAGAATGAACGCGTAGAAAAGGGATACGTCGTCAAAATCGACGTCGCCGTCGCAGTCTACGTCGCCGCGCAGCTTGTTGGTCAGATCGACGTATTGAGCGGTCAACACCGTATCATGCCTGATAGAAGTGTATTCAGCATCCCAACCGACGAACAAGAATCCTTCCCTATAGGGATCGTCGGGCGGAGTCGCATCGCCGAGGAACTCGACGGTTTGCTCACTTAAAACCGTTCCGTCCCAATCAAGGAATCTGACGAGGAAGATCTTGATCTCATACTGCGCGGTGACAGTCATATCCTCCAGGACGCAGGAGAATTCCTTGTCCCAGCCTATGAATGCATAGCCCTCACGGAAGGGAACGTAGGGGGCCTCTGCGGATTTGGTGTGTTCTACCGTAACCTCTTCGATCACGGAGCCGTCGAAATTGACAAACGAAACGACGTGCGTAAAAGGAACGTAATCATTGCTTCTGACTTCGAAAGTGGGGAGATCGTCTCTGTCGGGATCCGTCCCGAATGCATAGTTGCCGTCCGCGAACGTTCCGATCCTCATATTCAGATCGGAACCGAGAGAGCAGCAGCCGTCGCCGTCCTTGCAGTAAAGGGGCTCATTGAAGGTGGACTTGTGAGTGCCGACGTACACGCGCTTTGCGTTATTGGTTATCACAAGGCTACGGCACCAAATTGGGGCGTAATACACGGTGCTTGCGAGGGGGATCGCGATGACGTCCAGCGTGCCTCCGTCAACGATGAGGGGCATATTCCAGCAGTAGATCGACTTGGAACAGCCGCGGACGACGATATGGCTGTCGCCGACTATCCTTATGCGGCCGAAGGTGATGTAGATGCACATGCCGAGCTGGCCGAGGTAGCCGCCGACGGTGTTGTCGACGTAGACGTCGCAATTATCGAAAAGGATCTCGGCGGTATCGTCGTCGGTCAGGCCGCCAATCGGAGTATAGCCGTAGGTATAGATGCCGGCCTTGCCGTTGTAGGCCCTGATCTTGACGTTATGATATTCGGAATTGAGGCCGCCTGATATGCAGTAATCGAGGTAGGTCGTGTTCTGCTCGCGCTCCTTGCCGTAGCAGTTCAGCGTGATGTTGCTGACGTAGAGGAATTCCCTGATATCGTTCGAACCGCCCGTCTTGAGGAAAAGGCATTTGCCGTAGTATTGATCGGCATAGAGATTGAGCGTGCCCGTGCCGTCGATTGTAAGATCGCCGTCAAGCTCGGCGGTCAGTACGTCGCCCATTTCGCCGAGAAGCTCGTTATCGATATAGCAGTCGCCGTATACGAGAAGCTTGGTGTTGGCGGGGAGATAGACAGGAGCGCTGTGCGCGTTTTCTTTACCGTAATTGTTCAGGATCACGAGGGGGTTCCCGTCGTTTCCCCTTGGATCGAAAGACCAGCCCTCGCTCTCCGACGAGGCGGACTGAGTAGCCGAGGTAAGATCCAACACGGCCGTTCTCTGTACGGTAGTACTCGTATCGTCTGCGTGAGCAGGCAGCACGACGGCAAGCATCGCAGCTGCAAGAAATACTGCCAGGATCTTCTTCATGATATCACCTCCGAACAGCTTCTATTATAGCTTTTTTGACGTTCAAGTCAAGCCCAATCAAATGCGTTTATTCGTTAAAACAGCGCCCATCCGTAAGGAAGGGCGCGTGATCGATAAAGCTCATACAAGCGAGGGTATCAGCCTCATAACGTAGCGCACTATTATCAGCGCGTCGCTCGAATCGAGCTTGTCGTCGAGCGTTACGTTGCCGGCGCAGATCTGTCTTTCCGTGAGGTCCTGCAGATGCATCGTATACCTTACGATAAGGAGCGCGTCGGCACTCGCTACCGTACCGTTAAGATCCGTATCGCCGAGCAGAGTGTATTGAGCATGGACTTCCATATCCTCGGTCACGCAGTCAAGCTCCGCGTCCCAGCCGTAGAATACGAAAGTTCCGTCGGCGTTGTTTTGCACTCTTTCGACCTCCGGCGGCGTGACGGGCTGACCGTCCGGAACGGAAACCCGAGAGATCAGCGAGCCGTCGAATCCGTAGAAGGCAACCGTATGTACGGCAGTACTGCTTCCCACGATCTTCAATGCGGGAAGATCGCCGTTATCGGGATCGCCGGCGGTATAGTAATTACCGCCCTCGAATCCTCCGACAAGGTATTGCAGTTCGGAGCCGGCGGTCGAGCAATCCTCATCCTTGCAGTGCAGCACGGTCGTCAACGGGTAGCTGACAGTGCTGAAATAGACGCTTTCGATATCGTTGGTTATTTTCAGCCTTCCGCAGAAGACGATGGCTTCTCCGTAATAGGTGCTGACAGGCATTGAAAGGATATTGACCCTGCCGCCCTCAATTGTAAAGGAAAGATATGAATAGATGCTCCTTGAACCCGCGTTTATAGTAACGTCGCTGTTTCCGGAGATCCTGATCTTGCCGAATGTCGTCCATATGCCTCTTGCGAAAGACCAAAGATCGTTCGCGCTGTAGTTCTGGATATTGACGACGGAATCCTCTATGAGGATCTCGTCTGCGGTCTCTTCGGATACGCCGCCTATCGGGGTATAACCCTCGGCCTTGATGCCGCAGCTGCCGAAATAGGTGTTCACGACCGCGTTTATGATCTTGATCTTCTGATGCCCGTAGATGCAGGGGCGAAGGGTCGCGGCGTTGTTGTTCGTCCGCTCGAGCCCGTAGCAGTTCACGGTGATATCCTTTATTACGAGCTCGTCGATATGAACGTTCTCGCCGTAAGAGGACTGGTTTATGCAGCGGCCGTTGTACTGATTGGCGTAGAGATTCAGAGTGCCGTTTCCCTCAATGATGAGATACCCGTCCGGACCGCCCTGAAGGACGTCGTGCTCGCCGTTCATGTAAACGTTGTCGATATAGCAGTCGCCGTTTATGACGACGCGGGTGTTTGTCGGAACTATGATGGGAGCGCTGTGCGCAGAAGCGCTGCCGTATCTTGTAAGCGTGAGCTGCGGATTGCCGTTATAGGCGGTTGGGTCGAAATACCATCCGTCCTTTGTGGAATAGCTTACTTCGGTCACTTCGCTGAGATCGAGCAGAGTTGTCCTCGCTCCCCTTGTTTCATTAATACCGGCGAACGATGGAACGGACGCAAACAGCAATACCGCGGCGATAAAGACGGCAATGATTCTTTTCATCCTGACAGCTCAGCCTCCTTTCTTTATTTTCATTATACCCTCAAATCGAAAACTGTCAATAATTTGGAAGGCAAAACGAATAAAAAAAGCGCCCGAAGGCGCTTGAAAATCGTGAAGTATTACGCGGCGTCGCCGACTGTGGAAACAAAGAGCACCGCGCCGGTCTCGACCTGATAGATTACCATGGCGTACGGCCTGTCGCAGAGCATGAATACGTCGCCGTTGAGAAGCGAGATGCCCTTGGAGCCGACTATCGCGGTGGCGGCGGCGGCCTTGGTGCCCTTTTCGTTGACGATCAGCTTCGCGCCCTGCATAATCGTGGTGATGCTGAAATCGTCCCCATTGAGCATTTCGGAGAAATCGCCTTTCAGGCCCTCGGATATCCCGAGGTCGCTTGCCATAGCGAGAACGTCGATCTTGCTGGTGATCTCGACGCGGGGCATCTGGAGGGAGACGCTCGTGCTGCTGCACTCGTTCTGCCTGCCGATAAGCTTAACTGCGGCGTCAGCGGGAGCAACGCCCTCTTTGGGGAGGATGACCGCCATGCAGTATTCGCCGCCCTCGTAGGGGATGATCACCATTTCGCCCTCGTCGAACTTGCCGTAATCGAATTTATCGGTGACGCTTATCATATTGACGTCCTTGGTACCGCTGACGCCATGGAAGGGAGTAGTCGCGCTCTGGGGCTTGAAGGGGATCGCCCAATTGAGATCGAGCGTGAGCGCGTTGAGTATGACGATAACGGTCTCGCGGTCAAGATGATCCAGAAGCTCGCTGATGAGGCCGTCCGTGTTCTGATAGACCCAGTTGTTGATCTCTTTCAGAGCCTTGTTCGGATTCGAGAAATCCAGCGCGCCGACGGATGCGCGGTAGTAATCGGCAGCGATATTGGCGAATTTCTCACTGACCCTGTATCCGCAGTTTGCAACGAAAGCCGAATTGATATTGACGCCCTTTGCGGAAAGGAAGGTGTCGATAAGCCTTGCGGTGCTTGCGTTCACGTCGGCCCTCGTAAGGCCCGGGCAGATGGAATCGAGCAGCTTCGCGGCGGTCGCTTCGTCCGCGCCGTTGGCGAGGATCTGGAGCGCGATCTGCAAGGAAAGGGGGGAGTAGACGCATGTCTTGTTATTAGCCATGGCCTTCGCCATAGTAACGGCAAACATGTTGTTTACTTCCGAATAGCGCGCGTTGTACTCCGAAGAGGAGAGGAGTCCCTCGTTCAGGGTGTGAAGCGATATAGCGCAGGTCTTGCCCCTTTCGTTGAGATAGGAAACGGTATCGCCTTCCGCGGGAGCGGCTGTGGGATCGGTGTTGTTGTTGACGGGCGTCGTGCATCCGAAGCAGACGGCCGCAAAGAGAACGGCCAATGAAACGGAAATAATACGCTTTAACATGTACGTATCCTCCTTTGTTGATCAAAATGGCATTACCATTTTACATATATAACGAACGAATTGCAATAAGGGTTCCCAAAATTCAAAAAATAAGTTATAATATGCGTATGAACGACGTGATAAGGGATAAACTCAAGCTTTTGCCGGACAGCCCGGGGGTGTACCGCATGTATAACTCTTTGGGAGAGATCATTTACGTCGGCAAAGCGGTCAACCTGAAGAACAGAGTTAGGCAGTATTTCCAGAATACCGCGAAGGCTCCGAAGGTCGCGGCGATGGTTTCCAACATCGCCGATTTCGAGTTTACCATAACCGAGTCCGAAGCGGAAGCGCTGAATCTCGAATGCAATATGATAAAGCAAAACCGTCCGAGATACAACGTGCTTCTTAAGGACGACAAAGCTTTTCCCTACGTAAGGATAGATTATTCAAAGGATTTCCCGCGGCCTGAGATCGTAAGGCGCATAAAGAAGGACGGAGCGAAGTATTACGGCCCGTTCCTTTCCGCCCTGACGTTAAGGGACGCCATGACCGCAGTCCGCGATTTCTTCCCGGTAAGGCATTGCAAAAAGGATATCCAAAAGGCGATCGCAAGGCGCGAGAGGCCCTGCCTCATGTACCACCTCGGCAAGTGCTGCGCTCCGTGCTCCGGCAAGGTCACGAGGGAGGAGTACCATGGTTATCTCGATGAGATAGCTCTCCTTCTTCAGGGCCACTGCAAGCCCGTTACCGAGCGGCTTACCGTCGCTATGAACGAAGCCGCCGAAAGGATGGAGTTTGAACGCGCCGCGATGTACCGCGACAGGATCCGCGCTATGGAGAGCCTTGCCGCCAAGCAGCGCGCCGCCACCACTACCGTCAACAGCTTCGACGTTTTCGCCGTTGCAAGGGACGACATGAACACCGTCGTATACGCTACCATGATGCGCGACGGAAAGGTTGTAATGACGGACGGTTATTTCGTTACGGCGCTGGACGAAACCGACGAGGAGATCATGGCCTCGTTCCTCATGCAGTTCTACATGGACAGCGGCTTTGTGCCTAATGAGATCGTCTGCCGCACCCTGCCGAACGACGCGGAGAGCATAGCTTCGTGCATAAGGGAAAACTGCGGCCATGCCGTGAAGATAATCAAGCCCCAGAGGGGCGAGAAGAAGCAGCTTGCCGAAATGGCTTTCACCAACGGGAATGAAGCCCTTAAACGAAAGAAGGAGCTCACCCTGAGGGAGTGGGAGCGCGGCGAAGGCGCGCTCGTGGAGCTTTCGAGGATAGTCGGAATGGACGAAGTCCCGCACAGGATGGAATGCTACGATAACTCGCACTTCCAGGGCAGGGACACCGTAGGCTCCATGGTAGTGTTCATAGACGGCAAGCCCAATAAGGATCTTTACCGCAGATTCAGAACGAAGACGCAGACCGAAGGCGACGATTACGAGGCCATGCGCGAGCACCTTACAAGGCGCTTTCAAAGAGCAGCCGACGGAGACGAGAAGTTCGGCGATCTTCCCGATCTTCTTATAGTTGACGGTGGAAGGGGCCAGCTCAACGTCGCTCTGGAGGTGCTTGAAGCATTCGGGCTTTCGTACATACCCGCAATAGGTCTTGCTGAACGCAACGAGGAGCTGATACTGCCCGATCGCGAGGACTCGATACTCCTTCCGAAGACGAGCAGCACGCTGCATCTTTTGCAGAGGATAAGGGACGAGGCGCACCGTTTCGCAATCTCCTATCACAGGTGCATGCGCTCCAAATCGACCCTGTACTCCGTACTGCAGGATATAGAGGGCGTCGGCGAAAAGCGAAGGCGCGCGCTCTTCGATAAGTTCCTTACCATGGATGCGATCAAAAAGGCGTCCGTCGAAGAGCTTGCATCGGCGGACGGAATGAACATGCCTGCCGCAAAAAAGGTTTACGAGTATTTTCACGGCGGAAAGGAAAACGGATTGAAGTATAAACTGCTTGCACTCGATATCGACGACACCATCCTCCCGAGGAACGGCGTCATTTCCGAAAGGACCAAGCGCGCCGTCAAGATGGCGGAGGACGCGGGCGTCTACGTGACGCTCGCCACGGGCAGAGGGTTCTACGGTTCGTCGATGGTTTGGAAGGAGCTGAAGCTCGACCGTCTTATTATCAACTACGGAGGCGCCGTAATAAACGACGCCAAGACGGGCAAGCCCTTCATGGTGACGGAGCTTGAGAGCTCTACTGTCACGGAGATACTCGAGCTTGCGACGGCTTTGGATCTTCACGTGCATCTCTATCAGGGCGACGAGATCGTTTACGAGCACGAGCACGAATACGGAAGGCGGTATTCCGAGCATTTGGGTCTCCCCGCGAGGATAGAGCCGAACATCCGCAACATGGTCTGGAAGAACGTACCGAAGGTGCTGATAATAACCGAGCCCGAGAGGGTTCCCGACCTGCTTCCGTACTTTGCCGAAAAGCTCAGGGGCAAGGCGGCCGTGTCGGGTTCTTCGCCGGGATTCATCGAGTTCAACAAGATCGGCGCAAACAAGGGCACGGCGCTCAAGATCCTCGCCGATCATTTGGGGATAAAACAGTCGGAGACCGCTGCCGTCGGCGACAATACGCTCGACGTCGATATGATCGAATGGGCGGGGCTCGGCTGCTGCGTGGAGGACGGAAATCCCCTCGTCAAGGAGAAAGCCGATCTTATAATACCGAAATGCGCCGAGGACGGCGTCGCGTATCTTATAGAAAACTATCTGCTGAAGGAGCAATGAAAATGATCAAGCTTGGCTTTGATATCGGAGGAACGACCGTAAAGGCCGGCGCGGTGGACGAAGAGTACCGCATTATAAGAAAGCTTGCGAGGCCAACGCCGAAATGCGACGGGGCTGCGCTCTGCCTGCTTATCGCAGATATGGCGCGTGAGCTTGCGAACGGCGATGAGATATCCGCTTTGGGCATCACCGTGCCGGGCTCCGTCGATAAGGAAGGACGGATCGTCGCCGCAGTCAATCTCGGCCTCTTCGATTTCCCGATAAGGGAAAAGATGGAGAAGCTTACGAGCGTTAATGAGGTAATAGTCCGCAACGATGCGGACGCCGCCGGAGAGGCGGAGCTTGCGCTCGGCGCTTTGAAGGGCGTGAATACCGGGCTTATACTGACGATCGGCACCGGCGTCGGAGGATGCCTCGTGCTTGGAGGCAGGCTGTTCCACGGAGGTCTTGACCGCGGCACCGAATTGGGCCACGCTATGCTTGACAGGGGCGGAATGCTCTGCGGCTGCGGACACAGAGGATGCATCGAAACGCTTTGCTCCGCCACCGCGATCAGAAGGCTTGCTGAAGCCGCCTGCCGTGAGGAGGACGGCATGATACGCGAGCTTGCGGAGAAAGGCCGCGAGGTCGACGCGAAGCTGCTTATCGATTGCGCGATCGCGGGCGACGGCGAAGCGCTAAGACTCTTCGACGAATACACCGACGCGCTTGCCGACGCGATCGCATCGTTCGTCAATATCCTCGATCCCGAGGTCATCGTATTGGGCGGCGGAGTATCCGGAGCAGGCGATTTCATACTCGATCCGTTAAGGAAAAAGGTCCCCGAAAAATGCTTCTTCGGCTCCTGCGGCAAGATCCTCGCCGCGGAAGCGGGCAACGACGCGGGCGTCATCGGCTCGCTTATCTGAAACAATAATACGGAGGAATGATATTATGTCTATCATGTGCGCGGTCTATGTCCCCGAAGGCATAGTTATTGCGGCGGACAGCCGAATGACGGGGAATCTCATGTTCAAGACGAGCGACGGAAAGACTCAGCAGCAGGGGATGTTCTCCATATCCGACAACGCTCAGAAGGTATTCCTTCTAAGCAAGGTCAAGGTCGGCATTTCTTCCTGCGGCATGGCCCTCATCGAGAACAAGACCATATCCGATTATCTCAGGATATTCGAGATCAGGGAGGTCAAAAAGTCCGATTCCGTCACCGACGTTGCGAAGAAACTGCAGGCATACGCATACAAGTATTTCCCGAACGTTCACTTCTTCGTCTGCGGTTACGAGGAGGAAGAGCCCTTCGTTTATGACGTCAGCAAGGAGCTGAAGCGCATAAACATGGATAACGGCAACATCAGGTACGCCTCATCCTGGAACGGAGAGCAGCAGGCCATAACTAAGCTTCTCAATTCTCAGCCGCCGACTCCGATCAACCACAATATCATGCCGCTCAAGGACGCTATCGATTTCGCGGAATTCCTTATCGACGTCACGATCAAGCTTCAGCGCTTCGAGATGAAGCCGAAGACCTGCGGCGGCGATATCGACGTGCTCGTCCTTACCAAAGACGATGCGTTCTGGCATCAGCATAAGATACTCAAACCCGCTCGCAAGTAATATGGCTAAGAAACAAAAAACAACCGGCGGAGCCTCCGCCTATGATACAGCGCTGAGATACCTTACTCCAAAGGCGAGGACCGTCCGCGAGGTCGAATTGAAGCTCGACGAGGGATGCTTTTCGGAGGGCGAGATCATGCAGACCGTCGAAAGGCTGCAGGACGCCGGTTTATTGAACGATGCGAAATACGCGGAGGAATACGTTGCTTCAAGGCTCAGGACAAAGCCCGTCAGCAAGTTCAGGCTTCGCGAACAGCTAAAGGGCCATTTCGTTCCCGAAGATGTGATCGAGGCGGCGCTTGCGGAAGTCCCGGATGAAACGGAATTCGACAACGCCGTTGCTGTTGCAAGGAAGTTCCTGCGTCAGTTCGAGGGCCTTGATGACGAGGAAGAGAAAAGGAAGAGAATCTATTCAAGGCTTTATTCCCGCGGATATTCCCATGAAACGATAGAAGCCGCGATAGAAGAAGCGAAAGCCGAACTGTAAACGATCCGCAAAGAGGCATTATGGACAACGACAGATTTCAGGTATTTCCCTATACCGTTTATACTTATGAATCCGTTGATTCGACCAACGCGGTCGCAAGGCGCGCGATAGCCATGATCGGCGACTCGGCGGATCTGACCGTACACGTTGCGGGCGAACAGACGGCCGGCAAGGGCAGGAACGGAAGGACTTGGCTGAACACTGACAGGGCAGTTATGATGAGCATCGTCCACGAAACGAAGCTCAATATGGACAAGATGCCCATACTCAATCTTGCCGCGGCAATGGCTGTCAGGAACGCGCTCGTCAAGCTGACCGACAATAAGATCGATCTTACGATCAAATGGCCGAACGACGTGCTGACCTCGGAAAAGCTCGAAAAGATATGCGGGATACTATCCGAGGCGGTAAGGCTTGACGGCAAGAAATATGCGATAATCGGCATCGGCGTTAATCTTGACGCCGCAAGGATGCCCGGCAATCTGCTTCAGCCGGCTACAAGCGTATATCTCGAATGCGGTAAGCATGTTTATGTCCTCGAGGCTGTAAAGGCGATACTAAAGGAATTCGATTTTCAGTACAAGCTGCTCATGAGCGATCCCGACACCTTCCTTCGTTCCTTCGCCGCGGGCTGCGTCACGCTCGGAAGGCACGTCGCAGTTATAAACGGAGACGAGATCAGATACGGTATCGGCGAAAAGCTCGCTCCGAACGGTCAGCTGATAGTCAACTACGAGGATGGGCAGAAGGAGCTCGTCTACGCGGCGGACGTATCGGTAAGGAACCAGACGACTATCGACGAAAACCTTATAAAGAAGCTGATGCCCAAAAGGCCGAGGAAGTCCAACAAGGGAGATTTCGGCAGAGCGGCTATAATAGCAGGGACCCGTGACATGCCGGGAGCGGGCCTCATGTGCGTCAGAGCATGCCTTCGCGCAGGGGCGGGTCTGACTAAGGCATTGATCCCCGAACAGCTCAGAGAGGCTTTCAGCCGCATTCCGGAGGCTATGCTCGTTACCGATGACGAAAAGGCCGACGAGCTTATCTCATGGGCTTCCGCAATAGGCATAGGCTGCGGTCTCGGGGTAAACGAAAGGACGCGGGCTCTCGTTGAGAAAGCGCTTCGCTCCGGCAAGAACTGCGTTATCGACGCCGACGCGCTGAACACTATGGCAAAGCACAGGGAGCTTCTCGACCTGCTGCACGCGGGGGTAGTTATCACGCCCCATCCCGCGGAAATGGCAAGGCTCATGGAGTGCGATACCGAAAAGGTCGTCAAGGAGTTTTCCGCCACGGCTATCGAATTTGCGGCAAGGTACGGCTGCTGCGTTCTGCTGAAATCGGCTTCGAGCATCATCGTTTCTCCGAACGGCACGGTCAGGTATAACGACAGCGGCAACAGTGGGCTTGCCAAGGGAGGGAGCGGAGACGTGCTTGCGGGCATTGTTACCGCGATGCTCGCCCAAGGGGCGAAACCCTTCGACGCGGCGTCCATCGGCTCGTTCCTTCTGGGATCGTCAGCGGAAAAGGCGCTCTCGTTCCTGCATGACAGGTTCATACTTGCGGGAGACATAACCGACATCATTTCATCCGAGATCAAATAAGCGAGGTACAATATGATCATTCTTAAGAACGCAAAGCTCATCACTATGGATGAGAAACAGGAACGGGAATTCACAGGCGACGTCGTCATCGACGGTACGAAGATCGTTGAGGTTGGCAGGGGACTCAGCCGCGACGGAGCGGAAGAGATCGACCTTACAGGTTATACGGTCACGCCCGGAATAATAGACGCGCATTGTCATATCGGCATGTTCGAGGACGGAATGGGTGTAGAAGGCGACGACGGCAACGAGATGTCCGATCCTTCCACGCCGGAAATGAGAGCTATCGACGCGATTAATCCATTTGACAGATGCTTCGTCGAAGCCATGGAAGGCGGCGTAACGACCTGCGTTACAGGCCCCGGCAGCGCGAACGTCGTCGGCGGCGCGTTTGCCGCTATCAAGACGCACGGCAGGGACGTTGAAGATATGCTGCTCAGGTATCCCGTCGGGATGAAAGCGGCCTTCGGCGAGAATCCGAAGCGCGTCTATCAGAGCCGCAAATCCATATTCACCCGCATGCAGACCGCGGCGATACTCCGCAAAACGCTCACAAAGGCCATTGAATACGAGAAGAAGCTTAAGAACGCGGGGGACGACGCCTCCAAGCTCCCCGAGAGGGATCTTGCCATGGAGGCTATGCTTCCCGTTATCCGCCGCGAGCTTCCCTTGAAGATCCACGCGCACAGGGCGGACGACATACTGACCGCTCTTCGGATCGCCAAGGAATTCAATCTGAGGATCACTCTCGATCACTGCACAGAGGGCTATCTTATAACCGATCTTCTTAAAGAGGGCATCAAAGAGACCGGGGCGGGCGTCATAATAGGGCCCCTTCTTTCCGACAGGAGCAAGATAGAGCTTCGGAATCTGACCTTCAAGGCGGCGAAGACGCTTTATGACAACGGCATCGAATTTGCCATGATGACCGATCATCCCGTTATTCCCGAGCAGTATCTGCCCATATGCGCCGGCCTTGCCGCGAGGGAGGGCCTGCCCGAGCATGAAGCGCTCAGATCCATTACGATCAACGCGGCCAGGATCACGGGGCTTGACGACAGGATCGGCAGCATCGAGAAGGGCAAGGACGCGGATATAGCCGTATTCAACGGGGATCCGCTCCAGACGCTTACCCGCTGCGTCATGACGATCATAAACGGCAAAATCTGCCATAACGAGCTTTGAATGGACGTATCTTCCGAAAAATCCGAATTGCGAAAGCTTATCAGGGCGAAAAGGCGCATGCTCACCGAAGAGGAGCGCGCGGCTTCCGCGAGGCTTATCGCTTTGAATCTGCTTGAGCTTGAACCCGTTCGCAGCGCGGCGTGCGTACTCGCATACATGCCCATGAAGTACGAGCTTGACATTCTCCCCGCCGTGGACGAGCTGAAAGCGCGAGGCATAAAAGCGGCTTTTCCCCTCTGCGTGGAAGAAGGCGGGCTTCGGCTGTTCGTTCCCGCCGAGGAAAACGGCTTTAAGCCCGGGGCGTACGGGATACTCGAACCCGATGAGTCGACCGCCGAAGAGGTGTATCCGGAGGATATAGACGTGATACTGCTTCCTGCAGTTGGATTTGACAGGCACGGAAACAGGCTGGGGCAGGGCGGCGGCTACTATGACAGGCTTTTGAAAAGAAGCTCCTGCTATAAGATCGCTGTCGGCTTCGATTGTCAGCTTGTCGACAGGGTCCCGACGGAAGAGACCGACATGCAGGTCGACGCCGTGGTCACTCCGAACGAGGCGATAGTCCTTCGATGAAAATCGGGAAGTTTTTCGTCTTTATCGAAATCAGCTATTGAACGGAAACGAATTGAGTGATAAAATATAAAGAGAGCTTGGAGTGTGACTATGCGCATAATCGCCGGTGAGGCAAAAGGCAGAGAGATACAGGCCCCCAAAGGGTCGAACACCAGGCCGACGCTTGCCAAAGTCAAAGAGGCGATGTTCGGCATGATCCAGTTCGATCTGCTCGGCGCGTCGGTGCTCGATCTGTTTGCCGGCAGCGGCGCACTCGGGATCGAGGCCGTTTCAAGGGGCGCTAAGCACGCCGTATTCTGCGATGCGGACAGGCAGGCGGTCGCGGTCATAAGGGCGAACCTTAAGAAGTTAGGCTTTGAAAACAGGGCTTCCGTTTTTCAGGGCGATTCTCTTTCCGTTCTCGAGCGGCTTGCTTCCGAGGGCGCGAAATTCGATATCGTGCTGCTTGATCCGCCCTATGAGACCGATCTTGAAACAAGCGCGCTTAAGCTTCTTGACGAGCTTTCGCTTCTTTCTCCTTCGGCTATCCTCCTTTGCGAGCACTCCAAGGAGAACCCTCCCGTATTCACAGAGGGTTACGAAGTTAAAAAAACCAAGAAATACGGTGATTCCTACGTCACCTATGCCATCCATACCGGAGCGGAGGACATATGAGCATCGCTGTTTTTCCCGGCAGTTTCGATCCTATAACCAACGGGCACGTCGACATAGTGAAACGGGCCGCCAACGTCTTTGATAAGGTTTACGTTTCAATACTCGACAATCCCGGTAAGGGCGGCGAGTTCACCGTGGAGGAGCGTCTTGAGTTAATAAGGGACGCTGTAAAGGATATCCCCAATGCGGTCGCGGACGCAAGCTCCGGCCTTCTCGTCGATTATTGCAGAAGCATAGGAGCGGACGTTATCGTCCGCGGTATCAGAACGGGCTCCGACGTCGAGTATGAGGCCATGCTTGAGGCCGTCAATTCGAGGATCGCTCCCGAAATATCGACCGTCTACCTGATCTCAAAGCCCGAGTTCACCTACATCAGCTCGAGCCTCGTCAGGCAGCTCATCAAAATCGGAATTAGCATTGAAGGGCTCGTACCGAATGCTGATCATATAATACTAAGGAGAGAGTGAATATGGCAAAGAATGCGGATCCCACAGTAGTCTTGAGTCTTGAGAAGATAAGTGAGCTTGAGGAGATCATCGATTCGAGCCCGGCCCCCCGTTTCGGCGGCAATACGGACAGGCGCATTATCGACATCGATGAGATCTACAATCTTCTCGGCGACCTGAAAGTAACCATCCCCGAGGACGTTCGCAAGGCGGACAGCATCATTTCGGACGCGAAGAACATCACCGCCAAGGCGGAGAGCTACGCAGCCGAGATCGTTGACAACGCGCAGGCGAGGGCAGACGCCATCATAAGCGAGGCCGAGAGCAAGAAGAAGAGCATCCTTGCCACAGCAGAGGCCAACGCCAGCAGCATCATCGCCGAGGCCGAGTCCAAGCGTGAGGGCATACTCGACGAGCATGACATCATGAAGGAAGCCGAGCATCGCGCAGACCTGCTTGAGCGCAAGGCCGAGTACAATGCGAAGAGGGTCTATGATAACGCCAAGACCTATGCGGACGGCGTTCTGGGCAGTCTCATGCAGTTCCTTGAGGATTATTACGAGGTCGTAGAGATCAACCGCAAGGATCTGGGCGTTGTTCCCAAGCCCGATTTCAACGAGTCCGCCGCCGAAGCCAAGGCCAAGGCTGAAGAAGCCGAGAAGGCCAAGGAGGAGGAAGAGGAGGAGGGATCCGACGGATTCTTCGGTCTCTTCAAGCGTAAGAAGAAAAAGGTCGAGGAAGAACCCGAAGAGGACGAGTAATTCATTTTCCATATTTGGGAGCCGTTATACGCGGCTCCTTTTTCTTTGCGGCGATCCTGATGAGTATCGCCGTCAGCGCAAGCGAGAACACGGCGGGGAAAAATGATAGTATCATAGTCAGAGTTCTCTTTGAGCCGCCCAAAGAAGGCCCGGAAATATCCGCAAACGTTTCTGCCGACAGCGGGAAACGCTTATACAGTAAGGCGAAGAGCAAAGCCGAACATATCCCGACGATGAGCTTCGTTAGGAAGTATTCCTTTGCCCTCAGCTTCTCAAAAAGCATTTTGGATTGGATGAATATGCATAAGCCCCCGAATGACAAAAGAAATGCGCAGAGCGGTAGCGAAAACCCGGATCTGTCAAGCGACAGCAACCAGAGGCCGTTCGTCATTTCAACGAGGCCGACTGTAAGGGCTTTAATTTCGGAGCTCTCTATTCCCGACAGGATCACTTCGTTCGAAACGGAATAGACCACCCTGAAAAACACGATAGTTCCGCCGATGCGGATGCTCGTAATAACCGCATTCGATATCGACCGTGAAAGCAGTATAAGGGGAGGATCGGGAGAAACGGGAGGAGACGGATTCGTTTCGCCGCGCACGCCGATGCTTAATACCGCCGCGGCGATCAGCGACGGAGCTGCGAGTGAGATAACAAAAAGCGGGGCGTATCTAAGATCGCGCAGCATGCCGGAGCAAAAGGCGGATACTATGAAAACCGGGCAAGCCTGATTCATAGCGGCGCAAAGCGCCGATGTTCTTTTGCGCTCCGATCCATTGCAATCCGGAAGAGAAGAGAAGATCAAAGCGGAGCAGGGAGTTCCGCAGACCGCGCAGATGAGGGTGAAAGCGATATTGCGTATTATGGGGCTCTTGGGCAGAAAACGGTAAATAAGACCCGATCCAGTCAGATATCCGGCGCAGACCATGAACGGGAAGAGGGAGGGGAATACGCATGTCCCGAACAGTTTCAGCCCTTCAGCGGCGCCTGAAGAAGCCGCCGAGCTGAAAGGTATCAGAAGAGCCGTAAACAGCATCATAAGCACAAAAAAAGCATATCCCATGGTGTAGGATATGCCGAATATCGCTCGTTATAACTTATCGGACGATCAGCCGATAACCGCCGTCCTCTAAAAATGATTTGTCGTACGGTTGGCCGAGAGCTCTGACGGAATGAGCGAATGCCGATACTGCTTCGATCCTTGCGGCGGTTTCGGTCAATTTCTCCCTGTCGGCTCCCCGGATCACGACAGGAATGGTGGAACGCTCGGAGAGATTTGTCAACAGTTCCCGTGAATCCTCTTTTACGGCAAGTACGCGCGCGTAAAGGGCGTTATCATCGGAGGCTGCGGCGTCCTGAAGCTTCTTGTCTATGCCGAGCAGAGCGCACATGGAGATCCTTTTAAGCCTTGCCATGGTGTAGCGCTTGGATTTGACCGCCGCGAGCAGTTCTTCGTATGAGCTGAGAGAGGAGTGTTTTTTGAACAGGTTTTCCAACCCCTCCGCGACCTCCGGCAGGCATGCGATCTCATCGACCGACATCGAACGGAACCGGTACATTATCGCATCGGACAGGTTTGCGTCAACGGAAGGAAAAGCGCCGTTTCTGATCTCGTTCGATATGTCTTCCAACACTTCTCTCGGCAGCGCGCGGGAGAGCGAATCGAATACGGCAGGGCTCATCCTTGCGGATGCTCCGCAGTTTATGAAGGCTTTTCTTATCGCCTTCGCCGAGCTATATTCATAATCGAGCTTATCGTCGTCATATGCGGAGCCTTCGCGCTTTATTGCGAAAAGCTCCATACCGGGCGCGTATCTTTTGACCGCCCTCGCGTATTCCACGGCGAGGATATCGTTGGGAGGCAGGGGAGAGCCGCTTGCTTTTGCGGCAGCTTTCGGATACGGGTCGCCGGAGGCGAGCGCTTCGGCAAGCTTTTCGCAGTCCTCACCGCGTTCCGCCAACTCGAGGATCCTGTTTATATCGCCGCTCTCGCTTCCAAAGCAAATCGAATCTACCATTCCCGTTCCGTTGAGTATCCTTACCGCGCCGGAGGCGAATCTTTCCGCGCAGGAGAGAGCGAATACGTCGGGAAGCTCTATCACCATATCCGCGCCGTTGTCAACCGCCCATTTGGCTCTTATGAATTTGTCGGCGCACGCAGGTTCGCCCCTTTGAACGAAGCTCCCGCTCATTATTACAACGACCTTGTCCGCGCCCGATACACGGCGCGCGGCCTCGATATGGTATCTGTGACCCTCGTGGAATGGGTTGTATTCGGCTATGATACCGACGACTTTCATAAAAACCTCAAATTATATTATTTTTGTTTTGCCAAAACTCGTATACATATGTTATAATCTAATTTGATGTGACCGTCAACTATTTTTTCGGAAGGAGATACATTATGTCGGTTATTGATAGCATTAAAGCAAAAGCTAAGAGTGAGAAGAAGCACATCCTTCTTCCCGAGGGCACTGAGGAGCGCACCGTTCAGGCCGCGCAGATCATCATCCGCGAGGGCATTGCGGACGTTTCCCTGCTGGGCAATGAGGATGAGATCAAGGCTGTCGCCGCAAAGTTCAATGTGGATCTTACCGGCGTCGGCATCATCGACCCCGTTCTTTCCCCCGATTTCGATCTCTACGTCGAGCGCTTCTATGAGATGCGCAAGGCCAAGGGAGTCGATATGGAGAAAGCCAATAAGATGATGCACGATCCTCTCTTCTTCGCATGCATGATGATAAAGGACGGCAAGGCCGACGGTATGGTAGCGGGCGCTATCAACACCACGGGCAATACGCTCCGTCCCGGTCTCCAGATAATCAAGATGGCCAAGGGCATCAGCACGGTTTCTTCCTGCTTCATAATGGAAGTTCCCAATAAGGCCTACGGCGACGACGGCGTTATGGTTTTCGCCGACTGCGCGGTCAATATCGATCCCACCGCCGAGCAGCTTGCCGCGATCGCCATCTCCTCTGCGGAGAGCGCGAAGAACCTCGTCGGCATCGATCCCAGGGTAGCAATGCTCAGCTTCTCCACCAAGGGCAGCGCGAAGCATGAGAACGTCGATAAGGTCGTAGCCGCCACCGCCATGGTGAAGGAGCAGGCTCCAGATCTGATGATCGACGGCGAGCTCCAGGCTGACGCCGCTCTCGTTGAGAAGGTCGGCCAGCTCAAGAGCCCCGGCAGCCCCGTTGCAGGCAAGGCCAACGTTCTCGTATTCCCGGATCTCCAGGCCGGCAATATCGGCTATAAGCTCGTTCAGCGTCTCGCCGGCGCGACGGCCGTCGGTCCCATTTGCCAGGGCTTCGCTAAGCCCATCAACGATCTGTCCCGCGGCTGCAGCATCGACGACGTAGTCAGCGTTGTCGCCATCACCGCTGTACAGGCGCAGAGCCTCTGATGAAAGGAGCATCGATATGAAGATACTGGTCATCAACGCGGGCAGTTCCTCGCTCAAGTATCAGCTCATCGACGTTGATAACGGCGACGTTATCGCCAAGGGCCTCTGCGAGCGTATCGGCATCGAGAATTCCAAGCTCACCTACAAGCCCACGGGCAAGGAGCCCTATGAGCTAGTCAGCGATATGAAGGATCATACCGACGCCATCAAGCTCGTGCTTGACGCGCTCGTGGATCCCGAGAGGGGCGTTATAACCTCCATGAAGGAGATCGACGCCGTCGGTCATCGCGTCGTTCACGGCGGCGAGAGGTTCGCCAAGTCCGTTCTTCTTACCGACGAGGTCATCAAGGAGATCGAAGCCCTTTCCGAGCTTGCGCCTCTGCATAATCCCGCCAACCTCATGGGCATCCGCGCCTGCAAGGCAATAATGCCCGATACCCCGATGGTAGCCGTTTTCGATACCGCTTTCCATCAGACCATGCCCGAGCACGCCTTCCTCTACGGTCTGCCCTATGAGGCCTACACCGAGCTCAAGGTCCGCCGCTACGGCTTCCACGGCACCTCTCACGCCTACGTCACCGGCAGGGCGCTGACCTATCTTGATAAGCCCGCGAGCGATACCAAGATCATCACCTGCCATCTGGGCAACGGTTCCTCCGTATCCGCGGTCAAGGGCGGCAAGTGCATCGACACCAGCATGGGCTTCACTCCTCTCGAGGGCCTGCCCATGGGCACCAGGTGCGGCGATATGGACCCCGCGATCGTTGCTTATCTTATGAAGAAGCTCGATCTTGACAGGAACGGCATCGACACCTACATGAATAAGAAGAGCGGTATGCTGGGCATCTCCGGCGTATCCAGCGACTTCAGGGATCTCGGCGAAGCCTCCAAGCAGGGCAACAAGAGGGCGGCTCTCGCTCTCGAGACCTTTGCATATAAGGTAAAGAAGTACATCGGCGCGTACGCCGCCGCCATGAACGGCGTCGACGCCATCGTATTCACCGCAGGCGTAGGCGAGAACGACCGCGCCATGAGGGCCAACATCATGAAGGACATGGAGTATCTCGGAGTTGCGTTCGACGAAGAGTACAACATGAACTGCCCCCGCGGAAGCGAGCAGGTCATCTCCAAGCCCGAGAGCCGCGTAAAGGTGCTCGTCATCCCCACCGATGAGGAAATGATGATCGCCAAGGATACCGCCGCCATCGTCAGGGCGTAATCGAATTTTTGATCAAGTCAGCAGCAAAGGCAAATATATTTGCTTTTGCTGTTGACATTATTGTCCCGAACGATTAAAATACATAAGGTTATCTTGCAGAAACAAGGTACTGTGGAGACTAAGCTGTGGAACTGAATGTCGCAACTGAGCTGAAACTTGCCGGCCGCGTCAGCCACGCGTCCCTCGCCGAAGAATTCCCGGTAACGGAGCTTAACGGCAGGAGCATCGTGCTGACGGAACCCGTGCGCGTCGATCTGGATTATTCCTTCGACGGAGAAGGCTTCACTCTCAAAGGCAGGCTGAGTTCCGCCGTCAGGATGAACTGCACGAAGTGCAACGAAGAATTCATCGAACCTTTTTCCGTCGATTTCTCGGAGCGATTCCTTCGCATATCCGAGCAGGAGGCGGAGGAGCTCGAGTGCTACACCTACACGGGTGAAACGCTCGTACTCGATAAGATGGTGTTCGATCTCATCCTGCTTAACGCTCCCATGTACGGCTTATGCAGACCCGGCTGCAAAGGGCTTTGTCCCGTTTGCGGCGCAAATCTGAACAATACACAGTGCTCATGCTCCGAAGCCGATGAAAGCAACCCGTTTGCAGCATTGCTCGGGCTGAAAGAACTGTTGAACGATGATTAGGAGGATAAGACTATGGCAGTCCCGAAAAGGAAAACATCGAAGGCTAGGCGTGATCAGCGCCGCGCTAACTGGAAGATCAGCGCTCCCGCGCTCGTAGAGTGCCCTCAGTGCCACGCTAAGAAGCTTGCCCACAGGGTTTGCAGAAGCTGCGGTTACTATGACGGTGAGCAGGTCGTCGTCATGGATAAGGACGAGAAGAAGTAATATAAGCTCTCTCGTATCTGCGGATCAGGCTGTCAAGGGTACAGGAAAAGTACCCTTCTTTGCTTGAATCGAAAAGGAGCACGGTCGAAATATATAGCCGATTTCGAAAAATCGTTATTGACTTTATGACCGAATCCCTGTATAATAATTGCCGTCGCAAAATGCGGCGCTAACGGGGTGTGGCGCAGTCTGGTAGCGCACGTGCTTTGGGAGCATGGGGCCGGAAGTTCAAATCTTCTCACCCCGACCATTATGTGGCCTCGTGGTCAAGCGGTCAAGACACCGCCCTTTCACGGCGGTAACAGGAG
>JAILRE010000027.1 GCA_024698505.1 Clostridiales bacterium
AGGAAATCACGGATCGTATTCTGAATATCCACAATTACGCCTCCCCTTTGAGTACCTTATCAATGAGTATTATACAGGACGTTCCGAGTTAAATCAATACACAAAAATACAGAAAGGAAGTGATGCCATGGGCAGAAAAAAGAACCTCCCCGAGTGGCCGTGAGGCTGACAGTCAGCGAATACATGCGTCAAAGGGCGTTGGGCTATGAAAGCTCGGACGCGCACTTTATCGGAACATCGATGCTTGCTCCTTTACAACAAGAAGAGCTCTGCGTTATCATATGTCGTGATCGCAGCTGCTCTTCAAAAACATCCTTATGACGGCTGACCGATCGCTTTCCCCGTTTTTTTTATGCCTTATTCCGTCCTCAGCGCGACGACGGGATCCTTCCTTGCGGCGGCTCTCGAGGGGATCAGGCCGGCTGTCAGCGTAAGCAGCATGCTGATGAGCAGCAGTATTACGGCGCCCTTCCAGGGCAGCGCGGCGACGTTCGCGATGCCGCCGAGCTTTTCGATTATCGCGTTTATCGGGATTATCAGAAGCTCCGTTATGGCAAGGCCCATCACTCCCGATATGAAGCCGATTATCAGCGTCTCGGCGTTGAACACGCGGGAAACGTCCCGCTTGGAGGCGCCTATCGAGCGGAGCACGCCTATCTCCTTCGTGCGTTCGAGCACGGAGATATTCGTTATTACGCCGATCATTATGGAGGAGACGACGAGCGACACCGCGACGAACGCTATGAGCACGTACGAAATGACGTTTATTATCGTGCTGACGGAGCTCATGAGCAGGCCGACGTAATCGGTGTAGGTGAGCTCTTTCGCGTCCTCTCCCGCCCTCTTAACGTCGGCGTTGTAATCGTCTATCGCGGATTTGATCTTGTCCTTCGAGGCGAAATCGACGGGGTAGATGACTATGGACGAGGGCTTTTCGGGATCGTTCACGCCCAGCTTTTCGAGGTTTCCGTCGTATGTGTTGGCAGTTCCCTCGCGCGGGATAGCGGAGCCGAACCTTGCTAAAAGCTCCTCGTCGCTCATCATATCGAGATAGGGGAGTATCTGCGCCTTTTCCTCATCGGGAAGGGCGTTAATGTATTCGATGATCTCGTCCCTCGTGGGGATTATCGAGCCCGCGTCGAAGGGGAGGCCGGTGAAGACGTCCGTCTCGGGGGAGGCCTTCTGCGCCTTCACGATCCCGCTTTCGTTCACCGCGTTTATCACGTACTCGGTCAGCTTCGAGGTATAGCAGACGGTGCTCGTCAGCGCCGTGGCGGAGGCGCCCTCCTTCGGCCTTATTATACCGACGACCTTTATGGGGACGCCCGCCTCGTCGAGTATCGCGTCTACGCCCTCCGTTTCGCGCCTGTCTGTGAATACGCCTTCGCCGTTATCCCTGTAGAAATCGGTGGGAAGGAGCATGCAAAGATCGAGCCCCATAAGGTCTTCATAGGTGAAAACGAGCTGTTCCTCGGGAACGGATTCGCCATTCATTACCCGCTCCATAAGCCCGGGCAGCTTCGACTGATCGCGTATGCCGAGCGTGTAGAGCTCGAAATCGCCTATCTGGCTGTATTTGTCCACGCGGATGACCACCTCGTTGAAGGCGGCCGGCCAGCGCCCTGCAAGCACGTCGAACTGGGTATCAAGCAGCTCCGTGTTGTCGATCATCTCGCCGAAGACCTTTGCGCTCGAGGAATAGCTCATCATGGACGAGAACGACGAGCCGAACATCATATCGTAGACGACGCCGGGGTTCGCCTGCGCAGTGCCGCCCACGGCCCCGCGGTTGTAAACGAAGATATCGACGTCGTAAAGGTACTGCACGCCGTTCGTGAACCCGGTTATGCCGTTGTTTTCGCTCTCGAGGTATTTCTTGAAGGAGGCAAGATCGTTCCTCCTGGTGTTGGCGTTCATCCTCTCCACGCCCTCGGACATCCTGCCGTTCGAGTAGATGAGCCCGTCCTGCGCGGCGTTCTTGGGCCTGTCGTCGCGCTCGCGCATGTCGAACATGGCGGAGATATCCATGACCTCGCTCTCGATCGTAAGGGGGTAGTTGGAGAGCGTGTCCTCCTGCACCTTGTCGATGTAGTTCTGGAAGCCGTCCGAAATGGAGAGTATCAGCGCTATGCCGATTATGCCTATGCTCCCCGCGAAGGCGGTGAGTATCGTTCTTGCCTTCTTCGTCAGGAGATTGTTGAGGCTGAGGGAAAGCGCCGTGAAGAAGGACATGGAAACGCGTTTTTTGCCCGTTTCGGAACGCTTTTCGGGCTCGGAGGGGACGGCCTCGGCGACTTCGCCGTTGGCCTCGTCGCTTATTATCCTGCCGTCGAGCAGGCGGATTATCCTCGTCGCGTAGGCGTTCGCAAGCTCCGCGTTGTGCGTGACCATTATTATGAGCTTTGTCCCCGCCACCTCGCGCAGGAGCTCCATTATCTGCACGCTCGTTTCGGAATCGAGCGCGCCGGTGGGCTCGTCGGCAAGGATTATGTCGGGATCGTTCACGAGCGCCCTCGCTATCGCCACCCTCTGCATCTGCCCGCCGGAGAGCTGATTCGGCTTTTTGTTGATCTGCTCGCTCAGGCCGACCTTGCCGAGCACCTCTTTTGCCCTTCTTCTGCGCTCGGACTTCGAAACGCCGGAGAGCGTCAGGGCCAGCTCCACGTTCTTCAGCACCGTCTGGTGGGGGATGAGGTTGTAGCTTTGGAACACGAAGCCTATGCGGTGGTTGCGGTAGCCGTCCCAGTCGCGGTCACGGTAGGTCTTAGTGGACTTGCCGTTTATTATGAGGTCGCCCTCGGTATAGCGGTCGAGGCCGCCGATTATGTTCAGCAGCGTCGTCTTGCCGCAGCCGGAGGGGCCGAGTATCGCGGCGAATTCGTTTTCGCCGAAGGTCAGATCGACGTGATCCAGCGCGCGCACGCGCTGCTCCCTGGTGACGTAATCCTTTGTGATCCCTTTGAGTTCGAGCATATCGGTTCTCCCGTTTTTCTTCATGCCTCTATAATAATACTTTTTCCCGAAATTGCAAACCCGAATCGGATTTTTTTACATACGTTTTACATGACGGCGCAAAAAGGCGAAATAATATATGTCACCGAATTGTCACAGGTTCAGGGGATATATTTGCAAAAACGGTATAGCGGAGCGCGCTTTTCTTATGTTATAATCACGATACTGCGGCATGGACGGGCAGAGCCTTTTCATCCGCCGAATCCCGAAACGGAGGATATTATGAACAGAACCCGAAAGATCACAGCTCTTCTGCTCGCTTTCCTGCTCACCTGGGCGATAATGCCCGCATTCGCGGGGGGCGCGGGGGAGGAGCGCGGCCTCCACACCGGCGTGACCGTGGATACCGACCCCGCCGGAGGCTACACGGGCGATTACGTTATCATCTACAATCCCTCGGGCGACGTTTCGACCGCCGCCTCGACGGGCTCCCTCGCGGGGAAGATCGTCACCGACCTTTCCGCAAGCATACTCCCCGATAATGATCGGCTCTCCCGCTCCGAAGAAAACGCCGATATCCCCTATATCATCGACGTCGACTATGAGATGAGCAATCTCGATCTTTCGGAGCTGCCCGTCGAAAAGGCCGAGCCCGAGCGCCAGACCTACTCCGTCGGCAGCAAGCACGATTTCACGCTTATGGGCTACGCTCCGGGCGATTCTTACGAATTCACTTACGAATTCGTCGTGCTTTACGTCGGAGCGCACTGCACTATCTGGACGACCACCGTATCCGATTATCACCCCCTTGACGAGATCGACGCCTCCTATGCAAGGATCGCCGCCGAAAGGTTCGACGAGAAGTTCGAGCTCATGCAGGCCTCCTACGGCGATTTCAACGATACCAACGGCGACGGCAAGGTCAACCTGCTTTTCTACAACATCGACGACGGCTGGCAGCCCGGTCAGGGCTACGTCGCGGGGTTCTTCACCTATGAGGATTTCCAGTACAACAACCTGCCGATGATACACGTCGACACCTATCCCGGCATAGCTTACACCAATTCCGCGGGCGTGTACGTCGATCATTTCGACGACTGCTTCGGCACCATCGTTCACGAGTTCCAGCACTGCATCAACTATTCCGAAACGGGCGGTATGCACGTCTGGCTGAACGAGGCGCTCTCCGGCTCCGCGGAGGAGCTCTGCTTCCCCGGCAGCGGCCTTTTCGAGCGCATCCCCAGCTGGGTGGATCATAAGTTCACCTCCCAGACGGAGCTTCAGAATCCCCCCGTGGAGTACGCCTACAACTCCGATTACAGCCTGCACAAGGGCGGTTCGCTCACGGCGTGGGATTCCTCCCAGCTCGATATCTTCGCAAGATACGCGGAGGTAATGCTCTTCTCCGAATACCTCTATTCAAGATACGGGAGCAGCGCCGTATTCAAGCGCATAATCGAAGCCAACAGCGGCGAATCCGTCGCGAACTCGCTCTCCGCGCTCACCGAGGCCACGGGCTGGACGCTCGATTCCATCTGGCAGGGCTTCTTCACGAGCCTAATCGCAAACGACTATGCCTCGGGATACGGCTTCAAAATGAACGAGGGCTACGACGCCTCCTCCTATTACGGTCTCGAAACGCTCTATTCGCTGCTTTCCCCGGTGGTCTACACCTCCGAGAGCGCGGCCGATATCTACGGCTGCGGCTTCATAACGGTAAAGCCCGTGAACGGCGTTTTCGTCCCGCCCTCCGACGCGTCCTCAACGCTCAAATACGTCGGCGTCACGATCGGCGAGGAAGGCCTTGACGGCATAAGCCTCACCCCCGAAAGCTCCGAGATACTGCTCGACGGCGCGGCCGACATAGTCGTCGTCAGGGATCCCATAGGCGCGAACAACTACGAGATGACCTGGACGAGCTCCGACGAATCCATCGTCACCGTTTCGGGCAACCGCTTCTCGGCGACGGCAGTCCCGCACGCTCCCGGCACGGCGACCGTCACCGCGAGGGCAGTCGACAAGGAAACGGGCAGCGTCTACACGGCTTCGGCGTCCGTGACCGTCCTAAACGGCGAGCATTACGAAAAATACGTCCCCACCGATACCATCGTCAAGGGCAAGGAATACATGATCGGCGCCGAGGACGGGGGAGAGGTCTACGTCCTCATGAACTACAACCCGAACCCCGTGGAGACCTCATACCTCAACAACAGCTACCTCAGCTATCAGACGACCGAGTACTCCTACGCGATAAAGGCGGTCGTCGACGAAGAGGGCTGCATAACCGGGATAGACAACTCGGCCTATCCGGACGCCGTCGTAAAGAACGCCCTGTGGCTGTTCTACGATTCCGACCAGACCGATTGCCTGATAATCAGGTCGGCTTACAACCGCAATTATCATCTCAGGATCGCCAACTACGAAGACTACCACGGCCTCTATCCGCAGGACGGTCAGAGCTATGCCTATATGTGGAAATGGGACGGCGCGAGCAACCGCCTGAGCTATAAGTTCAAGACCGTCACGAAGTACGTTTCCTTCATAAAGACCGTTAACACCTACAGCAATTTCTTCTACGCGCCGACGACGCCCTCCTCCGTTCAGCTCTACATCAAGGAAACGGGCATAATCATGCATGACGGCGATCCCACTCCCGAGCCGACGGAGACGCCCACTCCTACCGTGACGCCGACGCCCACTCCGACCGCGACGCCCACTCCGACGGAGACGCCCGAACCGACGGAGACGCCCGAACCCACTCCGCAGACCGGGCTCAAGGGCGACGTCAACTGCGACGGGACCGTCGATTTCGATGACGTTACGCTCCTGTACAGCTTCATTCTGGTCAGGTCCGAACTTACGGAGCAGGGCCTTGCCAACGCCGATTTCAACGGCGACGGCAGCGTCGATACCGCGGACATTTCCGGGATCTGCATGCACTTACTGAATATCACGCAATGATCCGTCGTTCATCGGGACCGCGCCGAAACTGCGCGGTCCTTTCGTTTGCCTATATTAAGGAAAAAACTCCCGGCTTTTTGCAAATAAGCGGTGGACATTTCATACGATATGTGATATATTATACCCATGCAACCGCCCAAGGGCGATGGTAACCGGAGGGGCCTCCCCTCCGAGATCTATTTTATGAAGGAGAACCAAATGAAAAAGCTCAGGCTTGTCACTGCAGTTCTGCTCACGCTCTGCTTCGTTCTTTCCGTAATGCCCGCAACGGCAGCCGGAACGAAAAAGCTGGACAAGGCAGAAGAAACCGAGCCGGTACGCACAGTCTATCCCGGCAACGTCGTTATCGATGATAATTCTTCCGGCGGCTATGAGGGCGATTACGTCGTCATCTACAACCCCGCGCTTTCCTCGTCCACTTCCTATTCGACCGGCACCATGACCGGTCTGATCGAGACCTCGATCTCGCCCAACGTCGTCGGCGTGCAGGGCGAAAGAAGCAGGAGCGTCATCCCCGAGAACTCCTGGAAGATCGATATTGACAGTCAGCTTGACGAACTGGCCCGCAAGGAGAACCCCGATTACGGCAAGGTCGTCGCGGGGAACGAGAACGCCGTAAAGGCGAGCTACAGCGTCGGCGATACGAAAACGTTCACTTTGGTCAACGTAAACACCAACGCCACGTATACGCAGAAGTTTAAGGTCCTTTACGTAGGTCAGCACTGCTACATCTGGACGCCCTCCTCCTCTTCGAACAACACCTATCCGCTCGATCAGATAAATTCGAACTATGCGCAGATGGCGGCCACGGAATTCGACTCCAAATTCGATCTCATGCAGTCATCCTTCGGCAACCACACCAACGGCAGCTCGGGCGACGGCAAGCTGAGCATACTGTATTACAATATCGACGATGGCTGGGACGGCTCCGGCGGATACATCGGAGGCTTCTTCTATCAGGGGGATATTACGTCCAACGGTCTGCCCATTCTCAATATCGATACCTACCCCGGCATCACGTACAACGGATACTCCTCCATGGACAACACCTACAACACCATGGTCCATGAGTATCAGCATCTGATCAACTACTCGAATACAAACGGCATGAATTCCTGGATGAACGAGTGCTGGAGCGCTGCCGCTGAGGAGATCTGCTATCCCGGATCCAGCATCGTCAGCCGTATCCAGAGCTACGAGAACTATTTCTACAGCAGCGATTGGCAGAACCCGCCCAAGGAGTTCCAGTACAATCCCACCGCCTGCCCCAACCTCCATCAGGGCTATTCCATGTACGGCTGGAGCAACGATCTGAGCGACGTCCTCGCCCTCTACGGCCAGGTCTCGCTGTTCGCTCAGTATCTGTTCTCCCGCTTCGGAAACACCATCTACAAGACGATCTCGGGCAAGTATTCTTCCAGCGAGACGACCGCTATCACCAACGGAACGGGCGTGAACTGCGCGGATCTCGTCAGGCAGTTCCGCGTCGCCTTGACCGCGAACACGGCTGCGGGCGTCCTGGGTGATCTCTACCATTTCAAGACCCAGGACGATTACGATCCCGCTTCGTATAACAATGTTGAAAATCCCTACAGCCTCCTCGGCCCGATTGTATTTACCGGTACGAGCTGCTCCATCAAGGGCGGCGGTGCTATCACCGTCAAGCCCGTGAACGGCGTTTACAATCCGCCCTCCGGCGCTAACTCCAACCTTAAGTACATCGGCGTCAAGTTCGTTCACGATGCGATCACTTCCGTATCCCTTGAGGACATAAGCGTTAAGTGCGGCGGCATCAACACCGCAAAGCTGACCGTTCTGCCCGAGGGCACCGTTGATTACACCGTGACATATACCAGCGCAGCCCCCGGCATCTTCACCGTGGACTCTAACGGCACGATCACCGGCGTTGCTCCCGGCGCGGGCACCCTCAGCGCGGTCGTTCATGACAACACCGCCAACACGGATTACAACGTAAGCTGCACCGTGACCGTCGAAAACTTCCATGGTTACGTCATGACGGACAGCGTTGAAGTCGGCGAGAAATACATCATCGTCGCCGGCGGCTCGATCGACGGTACCACCGGTTACGCAGCGGGCAATACGACGGTGAGCGGATACTCCTGCTATCTGAACCCCGTTGCCGTAACTATCGTTGACGGAAGCGCGGTCGCGTATGATTCGAGCATCGATTTCGACGCGATCACGTGGATCCCCGCGGGCAGCGCTTCCGCAGGCTACACCTGGCAGAACGTCGGCAACAGCAAGTACATCGGTCTTGATTCCAACGAGATCGTCTGCCCCTCCACGACTTCAACCAAGTGGCTCTACGATTCCAATAAATACTTCAACAGCCAGACCGGCGATTATCCGTATCTCTCGTTCGCAATGGGCGATTCTTCGAGACCGACGAGGTATACGAGTTCTACCGGCGGTTCTCTCATCCATCTGTTCAAGTACGTTGAACCGACCGTCACCTACACCGTGACCGCCGTATCCAACAACACGAATTACGGCACCGTTTCCGTAAGCGGAACGATCATCACCGCGACTCCCGCCGCCGGCTACTACGTTGAGAGCGCCGAGGTCATCTCCGGCACCGCGTCCGTTTCCGTAAACGGCAACACCATAACGGTATCTCCCTCCTCCGACTGCACGGTCCGCGTCAACTTCGCTCCGAAGCCCACCTACACTTTGAACTTCGTTGCCTCCGGTACGGCGGTCGGCAGCCAGACGGCTTACGCGCAGGATACGATCACCCTTCCCACCACCGTCTCCGTCAATCCCGACGGCTGGACGTTCATCGGCTGGGCAGAGCAGCAGACCAACGGCGAGACCGAGATCGAGCCCACCTATTACGCTCCCGGCGCCTCCTACACCGTGAACGGCAACGCCACGCTGTACGCCCTCTACACCCGCGTCGACGGCGAGGGCGACGACGTCTATCAGCTCGTCGATTCCCTTGAGAACGGCGGCCAGTACATCATAGTAGACCAGGCGGCTATCTCCGGAACCACCGGTTATGCGGTAGGCAACTCCATCGTAGCCAACAACCATTATCTCAACGCCGTG
>JAILRE010000042.1 GCA_024698505.1 Clostridiales bacterium
CACGCTTCCCCCGTCAAATACGGCCAAAACGACAAGCCCGTCACGTTCTTCGGCTACGTCATGGGCGATTTCGAAGGCTCCCACACCGCCGACTGGATAAGCTTTTCGAGCTCCGATCCTTCCGAGATCACCGCTTACGATCCTCTCATCTCAACCTACGCCGCCGCCTATTACGAGGGGCGCGTTTACGGCTACAATTACGGCTACACCGAGGAGGGCGTCCTCATCGACAGCTTTTACGTGATGGACTGCAAGGATCATTCGATAGAGTTCGTCGAGGGCGCGGGCTCCGGCGGCGAGTTCGTTTACGGCATGGCGTACAACTATGCCGATAATACCATGTACGCCCTCTGCGATGAGGATCATCCCTATATCGCCTCCGTCGATCTTGAGACCGGCGCGCTCACCGAAAAGGTCGAGATCGCTTTGGGGAGCCTGCTGGGCGTCCAGACCCTTGCGATAGACGGCGAGGGCAATTTCTATCTTTTGAGCTTCTCCGCGGTCAATTCCGTGCTTTACAGGCTGAACGTGACTACCGGCGCGATGACGGCCGTCATGCAGACCAATATGCCCTGCTTCTACGCCCAGTCGATGACCTGGGATCACGCGACCGATAAGCTTTACTGGGCGCACGTCAACGAGCGCTCGAGCCAGACCAACGGCCTCTACGAATTCGATCTTGAGGCGGGCTCTCTTTCCTATCTCGGCATGATAGGCGGCGGCATGGAGATCATGTGCCTCTTTACCGAGAGCGCTCCCGAAAGCGCATTCCTCCGCGGCGATATAAACGGCGACGGCTCCGTCGATTCTTCCGACGCGCTGCTCGCCCTGCGTCTTGCGATGGGTACGGTCTCCTCCGAAGGCCTCTGCATCGAGGCGGGCGATCTTGACGGCGACGGCTCCGTTACGAGCGAGGAAGCTCTGCTCATTCTGAGATACGCCATGGGGCTTTCCGATACGCTGTAAACAAGGCTCGATCCAAACGGCCGCGCAGTAAAAATATACTTCTGCGCGGCCCTTTTATTTATTGAACTTTCATTTGGGAAAGGCTATAATTACAGCGTATGCGAAGCGGGCGATCCCGCGAACAATATCTCTCATCATTGGAGGCAAAAATGAAGATCTCGCAAAAGGCGCAGTCGTGCGGGCTTTCCCCCATGCGCAAATTTCATCCCTATGCGGTAGAGGCCGAGGCCAAGGGCAAGACCATCTATCACCTCAACATCGGTCAGCCCGATATCGAGACCCCGCCCAACTATTATTATGCTATCCACAATTTTGACGAGCCCGTCCTCGCCTATGCCGCTTCCCCCGGCATGCCCGTGCTTATCAAGGCGGTGCAGAACTATTACGACAGGCTCGGCATCCACTTTGAGGAAAACGAGATCCTCATCACCACCGGCGGCAGCGAGGCGCTGCAGATGCTCATGCTCTCCATCCTCGATCCCGGCAGCGAGGTCATCATCCCCGAGCCCTTCTACCCCAATTACAACACCTTCGTGAAGAGCGCGGGCGGCGTCATACACCCCATCACCACCACTCCCGAGGGCGGCTACCGCTATGCCTTCCGCAAGAAGCTCGAGGACGCCTATAACGAGAACACCCGCGCCATCATGTTCACGAACCCCGGCAACCCCACCGGCGTCGTGCTGACTCCCAAGGAGCTGCGCACCATCGCCGACTTTGCCAAGGAGCACGATCTCTTCGTCATCGGCGACGAGGTTTACCGTGAGTTCATCTACGGCGCCGAGGATCTTGCCACCATCGGCCAGTTCGACGACATCCGCGAGAACGCCGTCATTATCGACTCCGTCTCCAAGCGCTTCTCCGCCTGCGGCGCGCGCATCGGCGCCATCATCACCCGCAACAAGGAGCTCCAGCAGAACCTGCTGAAGTTCTGCCAGGCAAGGCTCTCCGTCGCCACCCTCGACCAGATCGCCTCCGCCGCGCTCTACAACGTCGGCCCCGAGTATTTCGAGGCCGTCCGCAAGGAGTACAAGCTCCGCCGCGATACCTGCTATAAGAAGCTGCTCGAGATCCCCGGCGTCGTCGTAAAGGAGCCCCAGGGCGCGTTCTACATGATGGCGGCTCTGCCCGTTGATAACGCCGATACCTTCCAGAAGTGGCTGCTCACCGATTTCGACGACAACGGCGATACCGTCATGTTCGCCCCCGGCGAAGGCTTCTACGCCACCCCCGGCAAGGGCGTGAACGAGATCCGAATCGCCTACGTCCTCAAGCAG